>JAZSIB010000243.1:0-2818 GCA_045533585.1 Lachnospiraceae bacterium
CAAAAAGCAGGGTTTATGAAAGAAGGAACGATGCGAAAACGGTTTGAAGTGAAGGGAGAGCTGTTTGATTGTAATGTGTATTCCTTTGTAAAGGAGGATTTAGAGAAGTTTTAAAGTTTTTGATTAACCAAATCCATTCTGTGGGTACTATATAGATGTAAGAGGAAAAAGAATGGAGGCTGGAAAAGATGAGATTGATATTAGATACGATACTTACGGATTGTATATTGGAACAGTGGGACAAGGGAACGTTCGAATTTCACCCGGTATACCACCACCCGGTATTTCAAGAATTACTTGCTCATGCAGAGGATTTTCAGAAAAGAGAAATCGGTGCGGAGCAGTATCTGGACGAATTATTACATATCGGTAATATGGATTTGCAACAGCATAGAGATGAGATTGTGAGAAATCTCAAGTTTGTGAAACGCCTTGATTTGTCAGCGTTTGCAAAGGAAGTGGAGGCTTTTCTGCCGAAGGATGCCTGTGAACGGATGGGAGACATATTTGTTTATCCTATGCTCGGAATGGGAGGTCTGTCCTTGGGGAACAAGATTGTGTTTGACCCGTCCCCCTGCCCGTGGTATCCGGCAGATGGTTCGGATGAGGAAAAATATTTGACCGATTTTATTTATGCTTTGTTCCGGCATGAGCCGCATCACACGGGCTGCAGACAGATTCGTCCGATTCCGACACTTTCCGAACTTCGTAATCTGGGGGATCTGGCAGCCAGTATGGCGCAGCATATGCAGTTGGAGGGCGGTGCTACCTTGTGTGAAAAGCAGTGCCAGGCAAGAACTCTTGCCGATACTGAATTAGAGTGTGGAGCGCATGAGCTTAAGCAATGTTATGAAGTAATCCAAGCATGGTTACGGAAGGCTGACGACGAAATTAGCAAGGAAGATTGGGACTATTACTATACGCTCTGGGGCGAAAAGCAATTGTCCTATCGACTGGGAGAGTTTATCATCCTGCTGTTAATTCAATGTGGGTATGTTAAATCCGTTGCGGAGTGCATGGTAATGGAACCGCTGGATTTGTTGAGCTTGGGTTACAAGGCGATAAATGCAGAGGAATTGTAAAAAGGCTTGTGAAGGAAAATCTGTAATTCGCTTCTAAAGTGAATCCACTCGCTGAAATTGTGAAAGACAAACGATAAAAAATCGCTTACAATGTGAGTGGAGGTGAGGGAATGCAGAAAGAGATAAAATTGCAGCTGGCGTATCTGCGAAAGCGAAAGGGAATTACACAGCAAAAACTAGCGGAGATTGTAGGAACATCCTATCAGAATATCAGCAAGTGGGAAAATGGGATTACGATGCCTGACATCACGGTATTGCCGGTTTTGGCAGAGTGTTTTGAAGTAACGACAGACCAGTTGCTTGGATTAGTTGCATTACAAGATGAAGGGTATCAGGAAGAAAAAACGGATACGAATGAGTTTTGGAACCAAAAACTCACCTATTTGCTTCGTCAGCAGAAAATAGGCTGGAACGAAGATTATATTGAATTTTTGTTGAAACAAGTCTGGGACATACAAAAACCAATCGATATTTTGGACCTTGGGTGCGGATATGGTTATATGGGAGCAGTCTTGTTACGGTATTTGCCGGAAGGAAGCACTTATACGGGCGTGGATTTTTCTGCTAAGCTGCTACAGTTTGGTGAAAAGCTGTTCAAAGAGGAAAAGATATCTGCTACTATGATTCAAGGAGATATTTTGGAGTATCAGACACAGAAAAAGTATGATATGACGATGTGCAAGTCGGTACTTAGACATCATGGTGATTCAGAACCGATAATTCGCAAAATGATGGAGTTTACAAAGAACGGCGGTCTCATCGTGTGTATTGATACCAACAGAGAATTGGAATCAGACGGATTATATATTGAAGGAATGCCATACGACAAGCTGTGTGAGAGAAACGGCAGCAGAAAACATTGGATTGCAGAATATAAAAACGGAGACAGGGATTATGCTGCAGCAATGAGGAACGCGCATCAGATGCATCGTCTGGGAATAAAGGATATCGAGATGCGGATGAATGATAAGGTTTCATTTTTTGCACCCGAACAGCCGGATTATGCGGAAAAAATTGCTGACATGATGGATTTTAATGAATTGTGGTATGAAGAGCCGGAGAAGAAGGTTATAGAACGACTTATGAATCATGGTATGACGCGCAGAGAGGCGATGGCATATTACCAGCGTGGACGGGAGATAAATGAGTTCTTAAAAGAAAATCCGGAAAGTACCATTACATGGTTACGTGGAACGATTATTACATTCGGAAGAAAGTAGGAAGGCAAATGAAACTATTATGTTCAACCGGCGCTTTGATTGGACAACCGAATCAGCGTGATTACAAGCTGTTAGAGAAATTCAGCAAGGAACTGAACTATGACGGATATGAATTTATGATGTACAATTCATGGTATGACGGCATGGAGGACATGTTGGATTATCTGAAGGGATTAAATCTTTATATTCCGGTGGTGCACTGTGAAAAAGGTATCGGTAAGTGTGTGGGTATCGGAACGGAAGAAGAACTGGCACGCGGATTTGATTTGTTTGAGAAAGACTGTCGTCTGGCGAACGAATTATCTGCCGAAAAGCTGGTTCTGCATTTATGGGGCAGCCTGGTTTCGGATAGCAATTTTGAATCGAATCTGCGGAATTACCCCGGATTTGTGGCGATTGCACGGGAGCATGGGCTTGATTTGATGATTGAGAATGTTGTCTGCAACGTGAAAGACCCGATGACGAGATGGTGCCAACTGGTGGAAGCATATCCGGATATTCAGTTGATTTTTGATA
>JAZSIB010000053.1:0-12447 GCA_045533585.1 Lachnospiraceae bacterium
ATCTTGAGGTCCGGAGCAAGTGCCTTGATACCAAGCTCAAAACGGATCTGGTCGTTACCCTTACCGGTAGCACCGTGGCAGATAGCAGTAGCGCCTTCCATACGAGCGATCTCTACGAGACGCTTTGCGATGCACGGCCGAGCCATGGAAGTACCAAGCAGGTATTTGTTCTCGTATACGGCATTTGCCTGTACACAAGGAATTACATATTCATCTACGAATTCGTCGGTCAGGTGCTCGATGTACAGCTTGGTTGCGCCGGAGTACTTCGCACGCTCCTCAAGACCGTCAAGCTCGTTGCCCTGTCCAACATCGATACAGCAGCAAACTACTTCGTAATCGAAGTTTTCTTTTAACCACGGGATGATTGCGGTAGTATCAAGACCACCGGAATACGCAAGAATTACTTTTTCTTTCATAGTAATCTCCTTTCCATTGTATGGACTGAATTTGTGCCGGTAATGATACCGGTGAAATACAATAATGTAATATATTCCGGTTGAACGTATGCAGAACCGGACATGGTAGAGGGGAGATTGTAATATGACTCCCTCTTATCGATTTATAAATATACATCAAGCCTCATAGAAATGCAAGTACTTTTTTGCAAAGATATTATGATAAATTTTCTTGTGCCGATTCTTCGTGTCGGGCTCAAAAAGAAAGAATGCGCAAAAGCACATAAAACACTTGCTTTTTATAAGGAAAGTGGTAATCTATAAGGCGTTGAGCAGAATTGTTAAAATACTGTAAAGAGCAGGGGATAGCAATGATAGCTGCCGGGAAGACAGGAGAGTGAACATGTACCGTATTATCTTAGCATCTGCATCGCCCAGACGCAGGGAAATCATGAATCAGATCGGTATCCGTTTTGAAGTGATGCCAAGTGTCGGCGAAGAAGTGATAACAAAGACGGAACCGGACAAGGTGGTCTGTGAATTGTCAGCGCAGAAGGCCGCAGAAATACTGGAAAAGACAGAAGGTGCAGTGGTTGTACTTGGTGCAGATACCATCGTGGCGCATAACGGCAGAATCCTTGGAAAGCCCACAGACGCAGAGGATGCAAAGCGTATGATAGCAAGTTATGCCGGCGATACGCACGAAGTATTTACCGGTGTTACAGTGCTCGTAAGAGATGCGGACGGAACGGTAAAAAAGAGCAGTTTTGCTGTACGGACCGGTGTGAAAGTGCGTGCCATGAGTGAGGCGGAGATTGACTGGTATGTTGCTACGAAGGAGCCGCTTGATAAGGCGGGGGCATATGGAATCCAAGGGAAATTTGCCCCATTTATTGAAGGTATTGACGGAGACTATTATAATGTAGTAGGTTTTCCGATTGCTGCAGTAATCAGCGAAACAAGGGCGCTCGGCGTAGATTTACTGGCAGAGGAATACCGTCAGATTGAGTGAGTGCTTGAGGGAAAAGCAAGAAAATATAAAATAATGTGAATAAATCAGAAAAAACACTTGCATATTATGCAGACACAATGTATAATTATGAAAACTTGATGGAGGAAGTATAGTTTATGGTACGCCCAATGACGAAAGAAGATTATAAAGAAGTATATGATTTGTGGATTCGCATCAGCGGACTCGGAATCCGAAGTATCGATGATTCCGAAGCAGGCGTACATAAATTCCTTGACCGTAATCCGGGTTTAAGTGTTGTGGATGTGGAAGAGGGCAAGATTGTCGGAGCGATTCTTTCCGGACACGACGGACGACGAGGATGCCTCTACCATGTATGCGTGGACGAAGCATGGAGAAACCGCGGCATCGCCCGCAACATGGTAACTGCAGCATTGGCAGCATTAAAAGAAGAAGGAATCAATAAGATTAACATCATTGCATTTCGCAACAACCGTTTGGGCAACGGCTTTTGGACGAAGCTCGGTTGGACGATGCGGCAGGATGTGAACTATTACGAATATAATCTGAACGAAAACAATGTAACAGAGTTTGTAAAGTAAGTGATAGACAATTTGAAAATGACAACTTGCAGAAAGGAAGAACAAGTATGAAGAAGATAGCAGGCGGTGTTACCGCAGCAAACGGATTTTTGGCAAATGAAACACAGGCAGGTATTAAATATGTAGGAAGAAGCGACATGGCACTGGTATATAGTATTGTACCGACCGTAGCAGCAGGAACTTTCACCACCAATGTTGTGAAGGCAGCTCCGGTTCGTTGGGACATGAAGCTTCTTGCGGAGAAGCAGCCGATTCAGGCAGTGGTACTCAACAGTGGTACGGCAAATGCATGTACCGGTGAGCAGGGCGATATTAATAATCAGAAGATGGCAGAAGCAGTTGCAGAAGGACTTGGCATTGCAGCAACCTCCGTATGGACGGCTTCGACCGGTGTTATCGGCAGACAGCTTCCGATGGATAAGGTAGTTGCAGGTGCAGCAGCACTGACTGAGAACTTAGAAGCATCTTTGGAAGCAGGCAACCGTGCTGCCAAGGCAATTATGACGACCGATACCGTAGAGAAGGAATGTGCAGTACAGTTTGAAATCAGCGGAAAGACTGTAACTCTCGGCGGTATGAGCAAGCGTTCCGGTCTGATTCATCCGAACATGGCAACCATGCTCGGCGTAATCACCACCGACGCGGTAATCAGTCAGGCAATGTTGCAGAAGGCAACTTCCGATGCAGTGAAGAAGTCCTTCAATATGATTTCCGTTGACCGTGATACTTCCACGAATGATTCTCTGATGGTGATGGCAAACGGTCTTGCAGAAAATGCAGAGATTAACGCAGAGGGTGCAGATTACGATACTTTCTACGAAGCAATGTTATACGTGCTCACCTTCCTTGCCAAGAAGATGGCAGCAGACGGTGAAGGCGCAAGCAAGCTGATTGAGTGTAAGGTAATCAACGCTGCAAGCGAAGAGCAGGCAGTAACGCTTTCCAAATCCGTTATTACCTCGAACCTTACCAAGGCAGCTGTATATGGTAATGACGCAAACTGGGGACGTATTCTCTGTGCGATGGGTTATTCGGGTGTACAGTTCAATCCGGACATCATCGACCTTACCATTGAAGGACGCGAGGAAGAAGACGGCCCGCTGACTGCAGGTGTTTCTCTGAAGCTCGTCGAGAATGGCGTTGGCACCGACTATTCCGAAGAAGTAGCGACGGAGATTCTGAAATCCAAGATAGTAACCGCGATTGCAGATATGAAGTGTGGCAGTGCATGTGCAACAGCATGGGGCTGTGATCTGACCCATGAGTATGTCAACATCAACGCGGATTATCGTTCCTAATAAAAACAATTGACAGATCTTAAGGAATCGAATACAATTCGTAATCGAATGCTTCGGATGAGAAAAATCCGATTGCAAGAATAGGAATGGAAGACAAGGATAAGGTTGTAACACAAAGCATATCCGTTAACAGAAATGTTCCTGAAAGGGCAGGGTAATTAGTATGGAGATTAGAAGCGAGATTATGATTAAGGCACAGACACTGATTGAGGCACTTCCTTATATCAGAAAGTTCCGCGATAAGCGTGTGGTAGTAAAGTACGGAGGAAGTGCAATGCTTGACCCCGAATTACAGCAGAACGTAATCAAAGACGTTGTTATGCTGAAACTGGTGGGTATGCAGCCGATTATCGTACACGGCGGCGGTAAGGAGATTAGCAAGTGGGTTGGTCTTCTCGGTCATGAATCCAAATTCGTGGAAGGTCTTCGTGTAACTGATGCTGAGACGATGGAAGTAGCCGAGATGGTACTCGGTAAGGTAAATAAGAACCTCGTGCAGATGATTGAAAAACTCGGAATGAAGGCAGCAGGCATCAGCGGTAAGGACGGCAATACACTCGTAGTAGAGAAGAAGACCGTAAACGGACAGGACATCGGTTTTGTAGGAAACATTACCGAAGTAAATACCGACCTGATTGAGACGCTTCTTGAGAAGGATTTCATTCCGGTTATTGCACCGATTGGTTTGGATAAAGAGTTCCAGAATTACAATATCAATGCAGACGATGCAGCCTGTGCAGTGGCAACCGCACTCGGCGCAGAAAAGCTTGCATTCCTTACGGATATCGAAGGTGTTTATGCCGATTACAATGATAAGAACAGCTTGATTTCGGAGCTCACGATTGAGCATGCAGACAAGCTGATTGCAGACGGCTTCATCGGCGGCGGTATGCTTCCGAAACTGAAAAACTGTGCGGATGCCGTAAAGAACGGTGTTGCCAGCGTACATATTTTGGACGGACGTCTTGAGCACTGTCTCTTACTTGAGTTCTTCACAAACGAAGGTATCGGTACTGCAATTATCAATAATAAGTAATTCGAAAGAAAGAACAATCCTTGTAATGAAGATTATTGTGATAAGACGGAATTACAAGGATTTGTTGTATCAATCTCAAATAGAATAGCAGAAAGGATGGTAGTTATATATGAATAAACAGGGCTATATCAATCAGGCAGAAGGCGCATTGCTACATACTTATAACCGGTATCCGATGGTGTGGGACCACGGCGAAGGCATGTACCTCGTAGATATCGAAGGTGAGAAATATCTGGACTTTGTGGCAGGTATTGCTGTATACGCACTTGGCTATGGCAACACAGAATATAACAAGGCATTGGTAGGTCAGGCGGAAAAGCTTTTACATACTTCCAATTACTACTACAGTGTGCCGATGGCAGAGGCAGCAGAGAAGCTGACCAAAGTTTCCGGCATGGACCGTGTATTCTTCACCAACAGTGGTGCAGAAGCTGTTGAAGGTGCATTGAAGACAGCAAGAAGATATTATTACAACAAACATGGTAAAGCAGACAGTGAGATTATTGCAATGAACCATTCCTTCCACGGAAGAACGATGGGCGCATTGTCCGTGACCGGTACAGCAAAATACCGGGAGCCGTTTGAGCCTTTAATCGGTGGCGTAGTATTTGCAGAATATAACAATCTTGCCGATGTCGAGAGCAAGATCAACGATAAGACATGTGCAATTATCCTTGAGACGGTACAGGGTGAGGGCGGTATCCGTCCGGCTACGGAAGAATTCCTGAAGGGGGTACGCGCATTGTGTGACAAGCACGATATCCTTTTGATTCTCGATGAGATTCAGTGTGGTCTGGGCAGAACCGGATTCATGTATGCATATCAGCGTTACGGAATTAAACCGGATGTACTGACTACGGCGAAGGCACTCGGCTGTGGCGTTCCGGTCGGCGCATTTTTGACAACCGAGAAGGCAGCAGCGCTGGTTGCAGGAGATCATGGTTCCACTTACGGCGGCAATCCGCTGGTAACGGCAGTAGTATCTAAGGTGTTGGATTTGTTCGAGGAACTGAAGCTGACGGACAATGTACAAGAAGTAGGTGCATATCTTTTTGAACAGTTGGAAGCATTTGCAAAGAAACATGCTGATCTTGTGGTAGAGCATCGTGGCTATGGATTCATACAGGGACTTGAGTTTAACAAGCCGGTCAGCGAGATTATTGCAAAGGCAATGGAGAAGAAGCTTCTCCTGATTAACGCGGGTGTAAATGTAATCCGGTTTATCCCGGCACTGATTGCAGAGAAAAAGCATGTCGATGAGATGATTGCAATTCTTGAGCAGTGTATTTGAGTATAAACATTGCAAAGAGAAACTGTTGCTTGGCATAGTTGGCGAAACAGAACAGAGTTGTATGAAAAATGAATAGAACCGCTTTTCAAAGCTATACTATTAATAATGACTTTGAAAGGCGGTTTTTTTATGTTTGCTTGGCTGATCGCAATTCTTTCCGGTGCCGTGATGAGCATACAGGGAGTGTTTAATACTTCCGTGACGAAGCAGAGTGCCATCTGGACAACGGCATCGTTCGTACAGGCATCGGCACTTCTGGTCTGCATTGCTGCCTGGTTCGTGACCGGAAGAGAGGGACGCTTTCTGGATGTATTGAAGGTGTCACCGAAGTATCTGCTGCTTGGGGGTGCGCTCGGCGCGGTGATTACCATTACCGTAATCAAAAGCACGGCACAGCTTGGTCCGGCTATGGCGGTTATGTTGATTTTGGGTGCACAGATGATTACCTCATATCTGATCGAAGTGTTTGGCTTGTTTGGTACGGAGAAGGTTGCATTTGACTGGAAAAAATTGATTGCAGTGGGATTGATTCTGGCAGGAATAGTCGTGTTTCAGATGACCGGAAAGAAAGTGGAATAAGAACAAGAATGGGTAAAAGTGCATAGGAAAACAGAGGAAATTTCTACTTGTCTTTCCTAGGCTTTTTCGATACAATATTTTATTAGGGACAGACGATGCAGGACTGCCGCGGAGGTGGTTCTGATGGCAAAAAGAACAAAGCGGAAGATAGCAGCTGCAGTCCTTGCGGTAGTGATAGCGGGGATTGTATATTGCGTCTTTTTTGCAGAAGAGAAAGACGGTACAGTGCAGTACCAAAGCAGCGAAGAGGCGACAGAAGATTTTGTGACTTCTGTGAATGCTTTGGTTGACAATGGCGGGAGTAATGGTACACAGCCCGGAAGTAGTGTGAAGAAGGATTCCAAAACCGGGCAGAGTCAAGATCAGGCAGACGAAGCTGTGCAAAACGACGGTCAGAATCTTATCTATGTACATGTTTGCGGAGCCGTGAAGAAGCCTGCAGTGTATTCGTTGCCGGAGAATTCACGTGTTTGCGATGCGATTGCAAAGGCCGGAGGACTGACGGAAAACGCAGCCGATGATTACGTGAATCAGGCGCGTTTTCTAAGTGATGGCGAGCGCGTGTACATTCCGGAAAAGGAAGAATTGAGTAACTTAAGCACTTCGCAGTATGCGGCAGGACAACAGGTTGGTAATACCGACAACAGTCAGGAGAATCTTCCGGTGAATATCAACACCGCAGGAGTAAGTGAACTGACAAGCTTGCCCGGAATCGGCGAGAGCCGTGCGGAGAGTATCGTTGCATACCGGGAAAAGCACGGTGCATTTGCAAGAATCGAAGACATTATGAAAATCAGCGGCATCAAGGGTGCTGCTTACGAGAAGATAAAAGACAGGATATGTACCGGGAATGAATAAGGCAAGGTGTACATTCGTAAAAAACAAAGGAAGAGGCAGTATCGGCAGCAAGCAGGAGGAGATGGCGTATGGATAAGACAGTTCTCGTGGTAGATGATGAAAAATTGATTGTAAAAGGCATTCGTTTCAGCTTAGAGCAGGAAGGCATGCAGGTTGACTGTGCCTATGACGGAGAAGAGGCGGTTGCCATGGCAAAGCAGAAGGAATATGCCGTGGTGCTTCTTGATGTTATGCTTCCGAAGCTGACGGGCTTTGAAGTATGCCAGAGAATCCGAGAATTTTCCAATATGCCGATTATTATGCTGACAGCAAAAGGCGATGACATGGATAAGATTCTCGGTCTCGAGTACGGAGCGGATGACTATATCACGAAGCCGTTCAACATCCTCGAGGTAAAAGCAAGAATCAAGGCGATATTAAGAAGAAATAATCGTACAGAGACTACAGCAGCAGAAGCAAAAGTAATCGAAGCCGGTGAGTTAAAGCTGGATGGGGAGAGCCGCCGTGTCTATGTCAAAGGAAATGAAGTGAATCTTACCGCCAAAGAATTTGAGGTGCTTGAACTTCTGGTATTGAATCCGAATAAGGTATACAGCAGAGAGTCCATATTGAGTCTGGTATGGGGATATGAGTATCCGGGCGATGCAAGAACCGTGGATGTACATATCCGGAGACTCCGTGAGAAAATTGAAGAGAATCCCAGCGAACCGGGATATGTTCATACCAAGTGGGGGGTAGGTTATTATTTCCAGCAGAAAGAGATATCGTAAACTATTCAGCATGCGTCTGAATGTCATTCTGGTGTTTTTCCTTTGCACGATGACCGTTATGCTGCTCCTTGGTTATATTATGAAGCTGAGTGCAAGAGAAAACGGAGTTAACAGAGCAATCAGCGATGTACGTACACAATCCGGTATGTTCATTAATCAGCTGGGAGCGGTCGGCGGACTGCAGAGTGCACTGACCGAAAAGATGATAAATGAACTCGGACAGGCAGCAATGATGTATGAAGGTCGTATTCTGATTGTAGACCAGCAGTTGAGTATTCTTATGGACACCTACAATATGGAGGCCGGAAAGACTCTGATTTCGGCAGAGGTGATACAGGCACTGCGTGGTAGTTCGGGTACATACCGGAATGATGATGCTGCATATATTGAATTAACCATGCCGATTGTCGAAAGTGAAACGCAAAATGTCATCGGTGTTTTTTTGGTGCGCGCGACTACTGCAGGTATTTTTGCGCAACAGCAGCAGTTGAGTCAGGTAATGGGAACGATGGTGGCATTTTTAGGACTGTTGATGTTGGTGTTTGTACTACTGTATTCACAGACGCTGACAAGACCATTGAAAAAAATCAGTGGTGCGATAGCGCAGGTGACGGAAGGTGGAACGGAAGCCAGAGTATCCATGAGCGGATATTATGAATTGGAACAGATTTCGGATGCTTTTAACATTATGTTACAGCAGATTGATAAGCTGGAAAAATCCCGTCAGGAATTTGTATCGAATGTCTCACATGAACTGAAAACGCCGATGACTTCAATGAAGGTACTGGCTGATTCGCTGCTGATGCAGGAAAGTGTGCCGGAGGAATTGTATCGGGAGTTCCTGACTGACATCAACGAAGAGATTGAGCGTGAGAACAAGATTATCAGTGATTTGCTGTCTTTGGTAAAACTGGACCGTACGGATGGTGAGATGCATATTGCTCAGGTGAGTATCAATGAACTTTTGGATATTATTTTGAGAAGACTGACGCCAATTGCACAGAAGCAGGGCATCGAGCTGATTTATGAGAGCTTCCGCAACGTAATCGCAGAGGTGGATGAGGTCAAACTGTCGCTTGCCATCTCAAATCTGATTGAGAATGCGATTAAGTACAACGTTGAGGGAGGCTGGGTGAAGCTTTCACTGAACGCAGATCATAAGTATTTTTATCTTAGAGTGGCGGACTCCGGCATCGGGATTCCGCAGGAAGAACAGGAGCATGTCTTTGATCGATTTTATCGCGTAGATAAGACACGGTCGCGCGAAACCGGCGGTTCCGGTCTGGGACTTGCAATTGTGAAGAATATCATACTGATGCACAAAGGATCCATTAAGTTATTCAGCAGGGAGAATGAAGGATCGATGTTTACCGTGAAAATCCCGCTGAGTTTTATTGTCGGTCAGACATTTACGGAGTAATCCAAGCAAGTGTTGCAGCTACAGAAAGGGCATGGAAATAGAATGAGAAAATATATCAGCTTGTTTTTATTCAGTTTCATAGCGTTGTTTCTGACAGCCTGTTCGGAACAGGAGGTTGAGCTGGCTGCAAGTCATCGGATATATTATGTGAATAACTCAGATACCAAGCTGGTGAGTGAAGGCTACGAACCGAAGGGGGAGAACTCCGAGGAGATTTTGACAGAACTGTTGGAGTGCCTTGCAACGCCGGCAGAGAATATCACTTACCGGGTACCGTTGGGTGAAGCGGTTCAGTTTCTCGAATACAAGTTAGAAGAGAATGATCAGCTTACACTGTATTTTGGAGAGGGATACAGTACTTTGACCGGTATAGCTGAGATTTTGACCAGAGCAGCAATCGTAAAGACCTTGTGTCAGGTGCCGGGAATCGAACATGTGGCATTTTATGTGAATGGACAACCGTTGATGAAGACGGCAGAACAACCGGTGGGCTGGATGGCGGCATCGGATTTTTTAGATAATACCGGTGCAGAATCTGATTTTGCCCAAGCGGCATATCTGACAGTGTATTTTGCGAATGCGTATGGCGACAAGCTGAAGGAAGCACATCTGAAGGTTGAGTATGTGGGAAATAAAACACAGGAACAGTTAGTATTGGAGATGCTGATTGATGGACCGATTGAGGAATTGGAGGATATGCGTCCGACTTTATCGGAGCAGGTAAAGATTAATCAGATTACAACTAAGGATGGCATCTGTTACGTGGATTTTGATGCAAAGTTTTTAGAAAAACTGACATCCGTTACGGAAAATGTTGCTGTATATTCGGTTGTGAATTCCTTGGTGGAATTGCCTAATGTGTCGCAGGTACAGATTACTGTAAACGGTGAAACGAAGAAGGTTTATCAGAGTATTCCGTTAAACACATTATTGGAACGTAAATTGGAACTGATCGAGGAATAGAGAGGTTTCATGGTAAAAAGGTCGCTCCTATGGGTGTTGGCTGCATATTGTAGCGGAATTGTATTTCGGGACCGGCTAGAGTGGATACTTTGGGCGGTCTTATTTTCGTATGCTTTTTTTGGATGTGTAGTATGGAGAAACAAGTATACGATGCGGCTGTCGGGAAAATGGAATCGCCTGCAGAATGAGAAGTACTTTTTGGTAATATTGCCGGCGGTTCTATTATTAGGTGTGTTTTTTGGGAAGCTGCAGTCAGCAGATTATCCGATTGATGCTGTGTTGACAGAAAAGAAGGCAGCGGTGGCAGAAGGAAGAATCCGTTCAATCTCGGAAACAAAGTCCGGCTATCGGCTGGAACTCAATCATATCAGCATTGATTTAACTGATTCTGCAGGTGAGAAGGAAGACGAGACAGAAAACGGGAAGGAAAGTGGAATAAAACCCGAACAGCAGAAGATAGATTCGAGAGTGAAGAAAAAATATACGAAGGGAAAGCTATTGGTATATTGCGAATCAGCAGAGGGGCTAAAGATAGGAAACAGCATCCGCCTGAAGGGCAAAGCGGTTCCGTTTGCAGAACCGGAAAACGCAGGACAGTTTGACGAACGGGCATATTATCGTGCCGAGCGGATGTGTTGTAAGTTCAACGCAGATGAAATCATGGTTCTGAATGACGGCGTAGATGTGATACGCGAATGGTGCAGAAGGGTGCGGAATCGTTTGGATTCCATATATGAGGAGATACTTCCGCAGAAACATGCGGGAATTGTCAGTGCGATACTGTTGGGCGATAAGGCGGAACTGGATGAGGATACGAAGAGTTTGTATCAGAAAAATGGGATTGCACATATTCTTGCTATTTCGGGACTGCATGTATCGCTTCTTGGCATGGGGCTGTTTGCTGTAAGCCGAAAAGCAGGAAGTCCACTGATACCGGCAGCAGCTGCTACGATGTTAATCCTTGTTTTTTACGGATGTCTTACGGAATTTAGTGTGTCAACGCAGCGGGCAGTCGGTATGCTGGTGATAGCCATGCTCGCGAGAATTTTAGGCAGGAGTTATGATTCGCGTTCTGCCTGTGCACTCTGTGGTCTCCTGATACTGATTGCGAACCCGATGCAGTTATATCAGGCAGGATTCCAATTATCCTTTGCTGCGGCATTTGGTATTTCTTATTTTGGACGTGAATTAGAGCAGATGAAGCTAAACAAAGGGAAGACTACAGCGGAGAAACTGAAGGTGTCTCTGCTGTCAGGATTGACAACACAGTTAATAACAGCACCGATTGTTCTGAATTGTTTTTATGAACTTCCGGTGTATTCTGTGTTTTTGAATTTACCTGTAATTGGCTTGCTGTCTTTTGTGGTATTTTTAAGCATACTTGCCGGTCTGGCAGGGATGTTTTCTTATTCATTTGGGAAGTTCCTTGCGGGAGCTGTGTATGCGATATTAGAGTTTTATGAATTTTTGTGCGGGTTGGTGGAAAAACTGCCCTGCCCAATATGGTTGTACGGAAAACCGCAGGGGTGGAGAATGCTTGCGTATTTTTTTGTGCTGTTGTTATTCTTTGCAGTGGCGGCAAAGATAGGGGAACGCTACCGGCATCATCCGAAACAAGCCCGATATCGCAGATGGGCATTTCTTGTGTTATGTCTGCTTCCGCTGGTGTTTGTAAAGGGGAAAGACAGAGATACAGTGAGCTTTTTAGCAGTTGGACAAGGAGATTGCTCCGTTGTACGAAGTAGTAACGGCAACACGTACCTGATTGATTGTGGCAGTTCTTCGGTAAAAGAAGTTGGAGAATACCGCCTGAAACCGTGGTTGAAGTATCACGGGATAGCAAGGTTGGAGACGGTATTCTTAAGTCATCCCGATTCGGACCATACAAATGGTGTAATGGAGTTGCTGGAGGAGACGAATGCACCGGGCGACTGGTATCGCGGAGATATTCAGATAGTGAATCTTGTATTGCCGGCTGCATTTAGGGAAGATACAGAGGCGGTTGTTGCAAAAGTCGGGAAGTCTACGGAGTCTCAAGAAGACAGACAAAGCGAAGAAAAGGGATTTGCAGCAATATATAAGCGTGCATGTGAAGTCGGTATTCCGGTTCATTGGTTTGACACCGGGGATAAAGTGATGGAAGAAGGGGTTTCATTTACCTGCCTGCATCCATATCAGGATTATCCTACATACGATACGAATGATGCCTCCATGGTGCTGATGTTGGAGGGGCGGGATACGGTGGTCTTTTTTACCGGGGAT
>JAZSIB010000284.1:0-16302 GCA_045533585.1 Lachnospiraceae bacterium
AAAACATAACAAAAAGGTCCTGCATCATCTTTCCTCGCTAAGGCAATCCTTCCGACGTTATACCGAACTGCTCCGGAATTCATTCTACCGATTTTCACTGACACACGGACGCCTTAACGGATGTAAAGTACTAATTCAGTCCAAGGGCGGAAAAGTACCCGCCGGAAACATGTTTGCACTCCTTCGGGAAAGTCTTCGACAAAACAAACAGATTGTTCTTGCCCTGCACCCTGCCTATCACAACAGCTGGAAGAAGCTCTGTACACGTTATCAGATTCCTTCTGCCTGTGTCCGACTTGTTTCCCCCGGCTCCTATCGGTATCTGTACCATCTTGCCACAGCCGGCTATCTGTTGAATGACAGCGCTTTTCCAAAACGTTTTCTAAAACGCAAAGGACAGGTTTATCTCAATACCTGGCACGGAATTCCGCTAAAGCATATGGGCGTAGATGTTCCCGGACGCGCTTATGCAATCGGCGATGTTCAGCGCAATTTTCTGCACGCCGATTATCTGCTTTTTCCAAACGACCATATACAGCGCACAATGCTTCACGCTTATCTTCCAAAATCACTTTGGTGCGGAACGATTCTGCATGATGCATACCCGCGTGTTTCTGTTCTTTGCGACGATAACCGGCGCCATGAGCTTCGAACTGCCCTGTGTCTGGAAAATAAAAAAGTCTGCTGCTACCTTCCGACCTGGCGCGGAGTAATGACCAAAAAAGAAAATGCACAACAATACCGGGATTGTCTTTCTTATTTGCAGGAGCTGGATGCGCTTCTGGATACCGATACCGTTCTGTATTATAAGCTCCATCCCTATGCAGAAAAAGGATTTCAGGCGGATCACTATCAGCACATCCTTCCCTTTCCCGATGATTACGACTGCTATGACTTTCTTACGGTCTGCGATGTCCTGATTACGGATTATTCCAGTGTGTTTTTTGACTTTGCTGCAACCGGAAGAAAGATTATTCTTTTTGCCTATGATTATGAGAAATACCGGACGCAACGCGGACTTTATCTTACACTTTCCGACCTTCCGTTTCCCATGGTCACAAATATAAAAGAGCTTCATGCTGAAATTTTGGCTCCGAAGCGCTATGATGACACGGACTTTCTTCGACAATACTGTCCGCATAATCCCCAAAATGCAGCACAGCGCATCTGCCGGACCCTGTTTCACGAAACCCGGCCTGTTACTGATATCACAGCTCCGTTCTGCCTTCTGTACGGCGGTTTTCTTACACCCGGTTCCGAATTCCAGCATCTGCTGTATCTTCTGAACACACAACATACGATTGACCAGACATCCTGTATTCCGGTCATACCGGCAGGTGCATTAAAAAGCTCCTCAAAGCAGCTTTCCTTCCTGCTGTCGGCAGGAATGTTTCTCTGTCTGGATACAGACTTTTTCTATACGCCGCTTGAAGCCCTTGCCTATGTACTGCTGGTAAAAAGACATGTTGCCTTCGCCACCCCGTTCCTTAAGCCGTTCCTTGACCGGCTTCTGCAACGGGAATACCGCCGCAATTTTGCTTCTTTGCGTTTTGAGAAGCTTCTTTTTTGCAGCAATGATTCCACACGGCATCGTCTGCTCCTGCAATCCTGCATCCGACCGGAGAATCCGGCCCCAACCTTCGAAAGGAACTCTCTGACATGAAGATAGGTATCATCACCTTCCATCACGCCCACAACTGCGGTGCCGCTTTACAGGTATTTGCCCTGCAGACTCTGCTGGAGACGCTGGGGCATGACGTTTCCGTTGTCAATTACCGTGTTGCACGCATTGACCGTTCTTATGAAAATACCTCTGCCCTGCGAAGAAAGCGTTTTGAAGCCTTCCAGCAATCCCATCTTCACTTAAGTCCTCTATACCGTTCACTACGGGAACTCCAGGAAGCCTCCCACCCTTATGATGCACTGATTGCGGGGAGCGACCAGATATGGAATGCCGGTATCTTAGGCGGATTAAATGCCGCATACTTTTGTAACTTCGGTTCACCTAAAGCACGCCGTATCATCTACGGAGCCAGTATTGGCAGTAACGAACTCAGTCCTGCCAGCCGCTTTCTGATGTTGAACTTTTTGCAGTACCCGGATTTTATCTCCGTACGCGAACCCTCCATGCTGCCACTGCTCCGTCCTCTGACGGACAAAGCTCTCACCGTGGTATCCGATCCCACCCTGCTGTTAAAGCGCGAATTTTATGACGCACTGAAAACACCGCTTGCCGCCCAACCACCCTACATCTATCTGCACTATGTTCACCATGTCGGTGAAAATCCGGCACTGGATGCCGCCGCAGGAGAACTATCAGCTCTGACCGGACTTCCCATCTGTAAAAACAGAAGAGGCACACGCTTTACTCACGAGCTCGCGGACTGCTCCGAAGACGGACCGCAGGAATTCCTTGCCCGGATTGCGTCTGCACGTTATGTAGTGACAGATTCTTTTCATGCCACTGTTTTTTCCATATTGTTTTCCAAACATTTTCTTACCGTTCCTCCGGTCAAGCGCCCCGACCGGCTTTTGGAACTGTTGCACACACTTTCGCTCCGGGAACATTGCTACACGCCCAACTTTGACCTGCAAAAGTTTCTTCGGCTTCCGCCATATGAAGCTGCCATTGCAGACAAGCTTCAACAGCAACGTGCTGTTTCCCTCCAATATCTTGACCATGCACTTCACGCTGAGATTGCGATCAAAAACGATACCTATCCGCAGAGGCAAAATCCCTTCCTTTGCTTCGGTTGCGCCTTATGCTGTGATGAAGCATCTGCCTGCCGGCTGCAAGCCGATACAGAAGGTTTTCTCTACCCGCCTGCAGACAGATACCATTGTGTCCGGACTGCATCCACTCCCCTAAACACACCTTCACCAAGACCCCTCCACTATCTTGCACGGCATCGCAGCCTCTATGAACGCATGATATCCTTCGAAGCCGGACTGCTTCCGGAGTTTTTTCACCGGATACTCAGCGATAACGGTGCCGTGATTGCCCGAAGCTTTGATGCCGCAGACGGCAGGATGCACTATCGCCTTGCCGTCACAGAACAGGAGTGTCTTCCGTTTTTATCTTTCTGTCCACAGGAAGCTGATCCCCTGGAGCTATTCCGCCTGATACGCTCCTTCCGGTCAAGAAGCAATGCTCCTCTGCTGATTTTTACAATTCCCTGTCATCTATCGGCAGTAAAACAACTGTTTTCCCCGAGAGAACAGAACCTTCTCCTGCTGGAGTTGCATTGCGAAGGTGTTTGTTCCCCATTGGCAAGCGAGTATTTTCTGAATCGGATTACCCGGATTAGCAACCGTAACGTCTTATCCTATAATTTGGCGGCAAAACACTTTACCGGCTCAGGGCTGCGCGTCGAATACCGTTTACAGGATAATCGGCTGTTCTGTGAATATCGCTCAGACTCCCCTTTCTACAAAGCATACCGTGCCCGCACCCTGCTACGTCCGTCCTGCTACCGCTGCAAGCAGCGAAGCGAGTTTCCAAGTGTCGGCGACCTCGCCATCGCGCCCCTTTATAATGCTCATCCGCTCCATGCCTCGCCCGAAGACAACACACTTAGTTATCTTGGCTGTCTCACCTTGCGCGGAGCAAACTTTCTTCGCAGTTGCGCCCATAACTTTCACTTACGGGAATATTCTGCTTCTGAGCTTGCTGCCTTATTTCCGTTATCTTCACAGCGTTTTCCTCTTACCGTGGAACGTCCGAATTTTTACCAAAACTTATCCCAAAAATAAAAAAGGTTTCTATGCATAAGCGCTGCTGTTCAACAGACTTTTTGCATAGAAACCGTTCTGTTTTTTGTTATACCAATAATTCTCCTTCAAACGTCGTCACCGCCGGACCGGTCATGTAAATATGACCGTCGTCCCCTAAGCGGATGATAACCGAACCTCCGCGCATCTCTACTTCGACCTCGTTCTCTACAAATCCGTTCAGCATACTGACATACGCGCAGGCACAGGCTCCTGTTCCGCACGCCCAGGTCTCACCGGAACCTCGTTCCCAGACACGCATACGGATATGTTTGCGGTTCACCACTTGCACAAACTCCGTATTTACTCTTCGCGGAAATACTTCATGATTCTCAAAATACGGTCCGATTGCTTCTAAGTCCAAACCTACAGTATCCTCTACATATACAGTCGCATGGGGATTACCCATAGACGCACAGGAGATACGATATTCTTTTCCCTGTACCGTAATCGGGTAATGCAACACGGGGTTACCCTCTGCCACTACCGGAATCTCCTCAGCCTGTGTAACAGGCTTACCCATATCTACCGTTACCCCGGTAATCACTCCGGCTTCTTCTATCAATGTCAGATACTTGATTCCTGCCAATGTTTCCACTGCCAGCTCTTTCTTATCCGTCAGACCATGGTCATAGACAAATTTTCCAAAACAACGGATACCGTTTCCGCACATCTCCGACTCCGAACCGTCTGCATTAAACATCACCATGCGAAAATCAGCAATCTCAGAGCGACATATCATAATCAATCCGTCCGAGCCGATTCCATAATGCCGGTCACTGACACGAATCGCCAATTGACTTGCATCCTCCGGTACTTTCTTCGTTGCATCAATATAAACATAATCATTTCCGCAACCCTGCATCTTTGTAAACTTCATATTATTACCCACGCCTTTCCAAAACTTGCAAAAAGCCGCAACTACACGGTGCGGCTTGCTTTCAGCTTATCTCTTTGCATCTGCATGATGTACTGTGACAGCTTCGGCGTTTTCTCCGTAAACTGACAACCGTAAATCCTGTCGCGCTTGTCCTGATCCTCCTGAATCCTGACAACGACTGCATTGACACTCATTAGGAAACCTTCGTCACTGATACGAAGACGGATGCTGTCATCTACATCCATCATTACATCTGACACGATACCTACGCCGGTCTCACTCAGGTCTTTTACCATTACGGTAAGAACATCCTTCTCCCCATCCCGACGGGTCAGCGTAATCGGCATCTCTTCCCCGATATACTGGCGGTATGCCTGTCTTCGGTTGATGTAGTTTCCTTCGCCTTCCAACGTTACCATATGGTACACTTTTCCGGCGTATTTTACAAGACGAATTTTCGGGTCATTCCATACAAATGGAGTTCCGTTTATTACTACAGAAAATCTCGTTTTTAACTCATCCGGAAAACCTACGGCCTTGCTGCCCATCATAATTGGTGAAATCAAAGTCGCATCATCCACAAACTCCATCACAACTGACGGAAAGCTTTTTCTTTTTCCATTGTACAAAATCTCAATTTCGATTGGGTCACCTGCTTTAATATCGTTTAAAGTTACTGATTTCATAAACCCTCTTCTTCACAAATAACTCTCATGTACTTTCTTAACTTCACATACGCGAATTTTTCAAACGCGCATCCACGAATTTAGGACTATAGTACCATACAATTTGATTCTTAGCAAGTACATTTTTGTGATTTTCCTTGTTTTGCATCAATAATCATACTATACTTGATATATTCCTTATGAATTATAGCAACTATTTGCAATATAGCAATAACAATTTAGACGGAGGTATCCATTATGTATTCTGAATTAAGCAATTTGACCGCACAGTTGAACCGCATTCTGATCGGCAAGGAAGACAAAGTATCCCTAACACTTTCCGCCTTACTTGCGCGCGGTCATATCTTATTGGAAGACGTACCCGGTGTCGGCAAAACAACACTTGCAAACGGTCTCGCACGTTCCGTAGCTGCTGATTACGGCCGTATCCAGTTCACTCCGGATACTCTTCCCGGTGATGTAACCGGTATCACGGTATACCGCACCAACACCGGTGAATTCGAATACATGCCCGGTGCCATCATGCATAACATCCTTCTTGCAGATGAGATTAACCGTACTTCGGCAAAAACACAGGCTGCACTCTTAGAGGCAATGGAAGAACGCTGCGTAACCGTCGATGGTATCTCGCACCCGCTTCCCACCCCCTTTATGGTAATCGCAACCGAGAACCCGATTGACTTTATCGGCACCTATAATCTTCCGGAAGCGCAGCTCGACCGTTTTCTGATGCGGATATCCATCGGTTATCCCGATACAGCCGCTGAGTCAAGGCTGGCACATGAGTTCCTGAACGGCAGACAGAACTCCTCCGTTCAGGCGGTCATCGATTGTCCCACTCTGATAAAACTGCAGGATGAAGCAGCACAGGTACATATCCATGCCGACTTAATCACTTACATAATCGACCTGATTCAGGCTACCCGCAGCTGCAACCAGCTTTCGCTCGGTGCCAGTCCGCGTGCAACGCTGGCACTTCTTTCCGCTGTCCGTGCATTCGCTTATCTGAACGGACGTGATTATGTCACACCCGATGATATCCGCACACTGATTTTCCCGGTGCTTTCCCACCGCTTCGTCCTCTCTGTGGACGCTCGTATGAAAAAGCTGACCCCGGAACAGGTTCTGAAGGAACTCCTGCTCAAAATTCCGGTTCCGGTTCTTCGAAAATAACGGAGGTCTTATGTGGCGTAACCGCATTATCTTACTTCTATTTATTATACTTACGGCAGTGTTCGCCAGTTTCTTCGGCGGACCGCTTCCGTATGCGCTTTTTTATCTTTCACTCCTGTTTCCGCTAATCTCTTACCTCTATCTGCTTTATATTTATAACCGTTTCCGCGTGTATCAGCTGATTGATAAAAAAACACTTACAAAGCACGAGATGGTTCCGTTTCGCTTTATTTTGGCAAACGAAGATATTTTAACCTATGCACATATTCGTGTAACTTTTCTGGATGATTTTTCATCGTTGGACCACGTTGATAATTCCAAAAGCCACACGCTTCTTCCCGGTGAACGCGAAGAATATTCCACAACACTTTTATGTCGTTACTGCGGTTCCTACCGTGTCGGTATCGATAAGGTTATTCTTGAGGATTATTTTCGTATCTTCCGACTTTCTTATCACTGTCCGACTCCGATGGAAGTCCATGTGCTGCCGCGTATCCTGCAACCGGAGCGACTTTCTTTGTTCCCTTCTTCCTCCGAAGGACTTCGGTTGACACAGAACATCAGCTCGCAGTTTCCTGATGCAGAGACAAGAAAATATCTCCCCGGAGACTCGCCCCGTCTGATCCACTGGAAGGCACTTGCCCGTCAGGGTGTTCTTCTTACACGAAAGCCCCTTCCTGAACCGAAACCGGAGCAGCATATCTTTCTTGACCTCTCATTACCGAAGGAAGAAAGCGGCTATCTGAAGCGTTTTGACATTCTTGCCGAATCGCTTCTTGCAATTACCAACTTCTATCTGAAAACAAAGACCCCTTGTACGGTCTGGCTGAATTGCAACGGTCTGCAGCGTTTCCCCGTTAATTCACAAAGTGATTTTGAGGAACTGTATTCCTTTCTTTGCAGTCCGCAACGCATATACGGTACCTCTGTCACCGAACTTCTGAGTGAATTTCGACACAGTGATATCATCAATAGTAAATGTATCATCCTCACCACACAGCCGGAAGCGGAACTTATCTCTGCCTGCACTCCTCTTCTGGATTCCGGCAATCATCTTGCCGTTTTGTGTCTTTGCAAAGGAGACTTCAGTTCCTATCATCCCTTTGTTAATGAACGTTTTGTGATTCTTCCGGTGGACCCGGACAAAGACCTTGTCAGCTCCCTGGAACGTTTTTAGGAGTCTGCCCATGATATTTTTGACAGAAGATTTTTGTAAAAAACATCTTTATCCGCTGACACTGGCATTGTTCTGCTCTTTTGGCGGTCTGTGTTTGCTCTGCACTTTTTTCGGCATCGCCTCTTCCGTTCTCTGGCTGGGCGTATTGTTTCCTATCCTTTTGCTTCCGATACACTTTTTATCGGTAAGTGGAAAACCTTTTGTATTTTTCCTGCTCTTTCCGTTCCTTACGCTTGCGGTCCTTTATCCCTTCGTAAGAATTTCCGGATCAGTATCTGCGTTACTTCTCAGCTACGCCGAATGGTGGAATTCCGAGCGAAGCGACGCCCTTCCCCCTCAGTTGCTTTTACTGATTTTGCCGCTTCTGCTCATTATCAGCATTCTCTATCTCTTACAACGAAATTACTGGTGCCGTATCTTCTGCTCCGTTGCAGAAGCTGCGATTCTTCTGACTATTTGCATCTTAAAATACCAGACCGGAAAAGCTGCCGTTGTATTTTTCCTTGGATATATTCTCTTTGTGGTATTCGAAACAGTATTCCGTTTTGGTCTGCACAAAAACAATTCTCCCGACCAGACTTCATCCGCCTATTCCACACAGCTCTGGCCGCTTGTCCTTATTTTTATGCTTCTGCTGTCGGTTCTTCCGTTCAGCAATGCACCCATCCGTTGGAGCGCCCTCAAAAACATCTGGAACACAATTGCCAGCGCCACCAACGAAGCCGTACATTTTGTCCGGGTGGAACTTTTGAACTTCTCACCTGATTTTTCCATAAAATTTTCAGGCTATAACAACTCAGGCAAGCTCGGAGGCGATTTGTTCGAGACCTACTCGGACTCTATCTACGCACGTTCCGCCAATCGTCTGACCAATGCCATATATCTTGCCGGAAATAACAGGAACGTCTATACCGGTTCATCCTGGGAAAGCAAACTTTCCGACCTTCCGTCCGTACTTCAGCCCTATAGCCCTGCCTATCTTGACAGCGCTGAATTTTCCTATGCAGTCCTTCGCTCCGGCAATTACAGTTTCCACGACAATCTGTACCTCGACAGTTCTTATGAACTTCGTTTTCTGGATTACCGCAGCTCTACCCTTTTTGCTCCGACCAACACAAAACAAATTGCCGTAATCCATCCGGGCGACAGCTCGTTTACATCAAAACAGGACGGTTTTCGTTTTGGCCGGCGTATGAAGGAAAACACACATTACACCACCCGTTTCAATCAGATCAATCTGGGCAGCGAAGACTTCCTGTCCTTAACGGCACAGACTCCCTATCTTTATGATAACAGCTTTGTTTCCCCTCCGGATGCATATCTGTATCGTGCCGACTATCCGGACCTCCCACAGGGTACAGGTCTTGACTCCTTCTTCTCTACACGGAGAGAGTACATCTATAACAACTATCTGTCTCTGCCCGATACGCTGCCGGAACGTGTTTACGCTCTGGCTGAAACGCTCAGCTCCGAGGCCGATACAGACTATGAAAAGATGCTTGCGTTTGAATCCTACCTTCGCACCTTCCGGTATAACACCTCACCCGAAAAGCTTCCGAAGGATCGCGACTTGGTTGACTTTTTCCTCTTCCATTCTCAGGAAGGCTACTGTACCTACTTTGCCACCACTCTCGCCGTACTCGGACGCTGTGTCGGAATCCCGACCCGCTATGTACAGGGGTATTGTTCCTACACACCGCAATTGCAAGGCGAATGGACCATACGCTCTAACAACGCACACGCCTGGACCGAGTGCTATATTGACGGTCTCGGCTGGATTCCTCTTGATCCGACTCCGGGCTACGAGGACTTACGTTATCAACCATGGCACAAGGAACCCAAAAAAGAAGAAGTGCCTTCCTCCTCTACTCCTCCTGACTGGTGGAGTTCTCTTAGAAACGATACGGTATCTGAGGAACCTTCCGATACAACAAAGCCCCAGGATGACCGTCAGCTTCTGCTGGCTACTCTGTTGGTTTGTTTCTCGTTCCTCATCCTGCTATTGGTATTTTCCAGCTACATACTTTACCGACGATTCCGGCTGTCACGCTTTTTACAAACAGCTTCCTTGGATAATCGGTTTTACTATGAAGCCACACAGATTTTCATTTTGACCGGCTTACTGACCGACCGTTCCGGTATATCAAAGCTGTTTGACCATGCCACTTTGCCGGAATTTACCCGTTCCTTCACAGACCGGTATTCGGAGCTTTCCAAACATGCACTGCGGTTTTGCGATGATTACTCCCGTATCCGTTATGGTAATCATCCGGTTACGCAGGACCTCTGTACTTTTGCCCTGCAATACAAATCCGAGCTGATTTTGCTCCTCATGCGCGAAAAGGGAAAAGGAAAATACCTGCTTTACCGTCTCACTGAGCTCCAACGATATTGACGGATAAGCAGATAAATGCTATATTGACTCTGCATTATTTTACATAAGGAATGGTGAATTAAATGAAAAGAACACTTACATTTTTATTTCTTGCCGTTATGACGCTCACACTGATGACCGCTTGCGGCAATGAGGCAGAGAGCGAACAGCCCACCGCAGCGCCTACTGCTCCGGCTGTAACCGAAGCTCCTGCAACTCCGACACCGGAGCCGACCGCAACCCCGACTTCTAATCCGTCGGAGATGGATTTGCCGACCGCAACCCCGACTCCTAATCCGTCGGAGACGGATTTGCCGACCGCTGTACCGTTGCCGGAAGGTGTAACACTTCCGGACGGAACCGAGTTTATGTTCTGGTTTGATGGTGAAGAACGTACTCAGTGCCTCTACTTCTCCAGTCAGGGAAGTGGTGTAGCTTCTCCTGCTGAGATCGGTTACGAGAGCGATCGCAGCTTTATGGTAACCAATCGTGGTGACTCCTGGCATGGTATCATCCTTGATATTAAGAACAAGGATGAGAATGGCGGACATGACATCATCGGAAAGCAGATTTATGTATCCTTCATGGCATATCAGGAAAGCGGCGAGGATGCTCTGATTTCTCTTACCTCCGCTGTAACCAAACCGGATGGCAGCAGTGATTGGCCGCAGGCTGTTCGTGCTACCGGTACCATCCCGTCCGGTGAATGGACGGAGATTGCCGGTTACATCGATATCCCCTCTGACATCTCCGCTCCTACCTTCTACTGGGAAGCACCGGGTACTATGGACTTCTACCTTGACAATATTCTTGTTGCTTATGTAACTGATAGTCAGGTTGGTCCGATGTACGAGCCGGTAGCCTTCGTAGAGTCTTACGAATATGACTTCGAAGACGGAGAGGCAGGTCTCAATCCCAGAGGTTCTGTACAGCTTGTTGTAGCAGATGGTGGTTATGAAGGCAAGGCACTTTCTGTCAGTGCTCGTACCGAGAACTGGAACGGTGTACAGCTCAACGTTCCGGCAGCTGCATATGCAGGCAAGACAGTTACAGTTGACTGCGTTGTATATCACAACGAGGCTGCTCCGATTTCCATCTACGCTTCTCTGGAACAGGAGATCGGCGGTGCTGCTACCTACAGCCGCATCGGTTCTGCAGACGATATTACTTCCGGTGAATGGATACAGTTGACCGGCAGCCTTGCGATTGACCCGACTACCGCAAAGATTGTCGTTTACTTTGAGTCTGAGTCCCCGACTGCAAGCTTTACACTGGATAACGTAAAGATCAGCTTTAAGTAATCAATCTGCAGTTAATGTAATAACTAAGACCCTTGTATCAGATCACTTTCTGATACAAGGGTCTTTTTCGTTTGCCTTATTTTTTCTTCTTATCATCCCGTCTCCGGTTCAGCTTTTCGTTTTGCTTATTCCGTTGCAACTGAGCCATAACTCTGCCCATATCTTTTCCATCTTCTCTCAACTTGCATCCATAAACAAAATCACGACCGGTTTCCTGTACTCTTACGATAGTTCCGTGCAACAGCTCACTCAACTCGTCATACTGAAACTTCAGTGCAATCTCTTCTCCTATCTCCATCTCAGTTCTCGTCAAAAAACCAAAACCGGTAGCGCTGACATCCTTAACCTCTACAGTCAGGCCTTCAAAGTCTTTGTTCAGACGATTGATACGCATATCCCGTCCGATAAACTCCCGATACGCTCCACGTCGATTATCCTTCTCCGCCTCAGCCTGTGTGGAGATACGGTAATACGGATCACCCTTTACTTTTACTGTACTAATCGTTACATCTGCAAGTTTCCATGCCAGATTATTATCTACCCACGATAGGGATATCTCAATACCCTCCTTATTGCTCAGACCAATCAGACGCTCATCCATATAACACGGTTCCAGCAGTACTTCCCCTTCCAATGGTTGATATTCTGCCACTGCTGACTCCTTCATGGCGTGTGCACCCTTTGCATTTATATGTATCTCAACTTTTACTCCTGCAGGTACTTCCTGTAGTCTCATCCCCGAATCCCAATGCTCCTTCTCTGCTACACTATCTCAACTTTTCTTTGCAAATTATTAACGTATTCTTTATTATACCATTTTTTTACCGTTTCGCAATATACTTGTTTGTAATATTTCCAACCTTTTCTTGCCCTTTTCCCCTCTATGCGGCGGTTCTGAAATGTCATCGCATAAATTCTCTCTTCCAGACATACTATGAAACAAAACAGTCCGGATTCTTTTCCATGAAGCTTCCACAAAAACATTCCCGTAATATATTTTTCTCTCTGTCCATTCCTTTGTGTCTTGTTCTGGCTCTGCTCCTGCTCAACTACGGTATCACAAAAGCCCATGGGGTTATACAAGCCCATGCAGACAACAAGCTGCTCCCCATTTACTGTGTTGACCGCAGTGCAGACAGCAACTCTCCAAAGGTAGCTCTTAGCTTCGATGCCGCATGGGGGAATGAGGATACCGCTAAACTTCTTGAAACTCTCGCCAAGCATAAAGTACGCGCAACCTTCTTCATGACCGGTGGTTGGATTGAAAAATACCCGGATGACGTCAAAGCCATCGCCGCTGCCGGACACGACCTTGCCAATCACAGCGAAAATCATAAACAGATGTCAAAACTCAGCGCCGACCAATGCAAAGATGAAATCATGAAACCACATGAAAAGGTAAAAACCCTTACCGGCATTGAGATGAACCTGTTCCGTCCGCCTTATGGAGATTACAACAACTCTCTGATTAAGACGGCCAATGAAAGTTGTAACTATCATGTAATTCAGTGGGATGTGGATTCCCTCGACTGGAAAGATTATACCGCTGAGCAAATTACTGACCGCATACTCAACCACAAACACCTTGGGAACGGCTCTATCATCCTCATGCATAACGGTGCGAAGCATACTGCTGAAGCACTGGAATCTATTATCTTAGGACTACAGGAAAAGGGCTATGAGCTTGTACCTGTCTCTGAGCTGATACTGTCCGGCGAATACACGATTGACCACGAAGGGCGACAGCATAGCAAATAATTTCATTCATAAAATACAAAAGCAGCTGCCTTTTCGACAGCTGCTTTTCACTCACTATAAAATTTATCAGATCAATCTCTTCAACGCAGCCTCTACCTGTGCTGCCTCATACGGCTTTGCAATAAACTCCTCTGCACCCAGCTTAATCGCTTCCATGATCTTGGTGCTCTGTGCTGCTGCCGTAATCATAACAACCTTGGAATTCGGATTGATTTCTTTAATCTTCTTCAATACTTCGATTCCGTCCATACCCGGCATCGTAATATCGAGCGTTACCACATCCGGCTTATACTCCTCAAACTTCGCTACCGCATCATTACCGTCCGTTGCTTCCAGAATCTCATCAAACTCCATAGAACGAATAATATCAAGCAACATCTTTCTGGATGTTCTCGAATCGTCTGCTACCAATATCTTTGCCATAATCCTCCCTCTGCGGTCTCACACCGCAACGATACATTTTCTTATCTGATAAAATATACTTTAGCCAATCTTAACTGCAACTGTAATGGCCTTGTTATTCACACATACGTCCAGGCTGTAAATCTCGCCTTCCCATGCTGCCTTCTCTTCAAACGTCGGCGGCAACAGTTCCAATTCACAACACAGGGTACTGTGCGTTCTTGCATACAGACCGTTGTTACAGTTGATGAATTCACAAACTGCATCGTATGCATCTGCATCCAAAGTATCAAACTCTTCTTTTCCATAGATGCATGCAAGTTCCAGCAGCTCAGAAGCCTCACTGGTAAGTGCTAACTGAATCGGTGTTGTTGATTCAATCTTCTGGGATGCCATCTGTGCAGCTTCGAACTTATCACTCTTCACAATATGACCGAAGCAAATATCCGACGATACAAAACGTACCAAATTACGGATTGCAAGCTTAATCAGATTCTCTACATGACTGTTATCTGCATGCAGGAATTCCTCTGCTACTTCATCTACCGTTCCACACTTAACAATCTCAAGCTGTGCGGCCGTCAGTTCTTTCTCCTCCTGATAAGCAAGCAACAGCTCGTTCAGTTTGTCCTTGGAAAGGAAACCCTTTTCCTGTACTGCCTGCAAAAACAGATAATACGGATTGCCCTGCGCCTTAATCAGCGCATCCATATCTGCCGGCGTAAGATAGAATTTCTCAATCGCAATCTCACCAAAGCGCTTATCCTGTACTGCCTGCAGCCTGTTCACTTCCTCAGCCTGCTCTGCAGTCATAAGACCCTTTTCCACTGCGAGCATACCCAGCTTAACACGATTTTCTCTGCGATACTGCATCAATGCTTCCAACTGTGCTTCGTCAAGCTGCTTCTTGTCCTTGAGATAGTTACCAAATAATCTGAAAAACATACCTTCCCTCCTAAGTATTTATCATTCCCGCGAACTACTCCGCCTTAAGACTGTGACTGAAACTGTGCCTCATGACCTTTTTTGTAGTTCAACGGGGAAACCCCGTAATACTTTTTGAACAGCTTACTGAAGTGGTATACATCTTCATATCCGACTTCATTCGCAATGTTCTTGATA
This sequence comes from Lachnospiraceae bacterium, assembly GCA_045533585.1. Lineage (GTDB taxonomy): Bacteria > Bacillota > Clostridia > Lachnospirales > Lachnospiraceae > SZUA-448. The sequence continues at coordinate 14,645 of JAZSIB010000284.1, forward strand.
CTGCCTCCTTCGCCACGCTCCAATATCGTCTTGGCCTTTTCGAGACGTATCTTAATCAAATAGTTAATCGGAGACTCACCGGTCTCTTCCTTGAAAATCTTCGATACATACACCGGACTCAGATACATGTTGTGCGCGATCTGATCCAACGAAATCTTCTTCTCATAGTTCTCACTCATGTAATTGATAATACGCTTTACTGCATAGCTCTTGCCATACGTTTCAAAATTATAACCGCTGTTTGCATTGCGCGGATACTCAATCGTCTCACGTACCATCAAAAGCAATATCTGCATCAGATATGCCTTCAGTAGAAAATACTTGCCCGGTCTGCTGGCTTCGTTCTCTGCCTGTATCTCATAGCAAAGTCTCTGTACTTCACGCTTGGATTCCGCAGAAAGCCGCAGTACATAACTGTCTCCCTTTGTCGGAAAAACATTCGGTTCATAGTCCTTAAAATGAAAATCCGTAAAGCCACTGAAAAACTGCACTGACGGCTGCTCATCCGGTCGCAAAATATTTTGGTGCATCACGCCGGGATTGCAGATTAAAATATCGCCGGCTTCCATGACCAACGTCTCGTCTTCCACACGATAATAGGTCTTTCCTGATAATACAATCGTAATCTCCGTCCAATCTTTGTGTGAATGATATCCAGGTGCCTTTACCACTTTTTGCTTGCCCGCATACATCAAAGTCGGATTAAAATCCGAATATGTCAAATCATACTGACGATCCATACGTGTATACCTTATACCATGCCGTTCCCCATTACGGCATCCCCTTCTTATTAAAATACCTTTCTATATCATACCATAAAGCAGAAAAATAGAAAAGCATTTTTTTGTACAATCTTGTCTGCTGCCTGAAGATTTAGTTTTACTCTGCTTATTCATTCAAGCTTTTATCGTATTTTGGCGATATATCCTATTATAAGCGCAACCTGAACAATGAATATCGCCGGCATGCCAATCAAAAAGCTTAAGTGTTTCGTCTTGTGCCGGAACACCTTCATCCCGAGCATCGAACCGATGCTTCCACCGATGGCAGCGGTCAGGAAAAGGGTTGCTTCCTTGATACGCCATTGGTTATTCTGTGCTTTCTTCTTGTCAACGAACATCAACACAAACCCAAGCACATTCACAATCAACAGGTACGCCAAAATAATTATCATTGGTATTGTTATCTCCATAAAAACCTCATCTTTCCTGCATCTGCAAAATTATAAATATAGTCTTTTCATCTCAGACACAACATTTATTCACTGCTCTACTCCTTCTCCAGTGAAGTCGTAATGTTCTGAATCCACACACCCTTCTTTACAAGGATAAATCCAATCACACACTTAATTGCATCAATCATCGAGCACCAGAAGAAAATCGGCACAATTGTCAGTGAAGTAAACCGGGTCAGGCAGAACGCCAGCGGAATCGAAGCCACCCAGATATACACACTGTCAAACAGGAAGGTGATAATCGTCTTTCCGCCGGAACGCATCGTAAAGTATGAAGCATGTAAAAATGCATGCATCGGCATAAACAATGCAGAAATCAGGATAAATTTTGCGGCAAGAGCCTTAATCTCATCGGTTGTATTGTAAATCTGCGGGAACAAAGAAGAACATGCTGCGAGGGCTCCTCCCATCACGATACAACTCA
>JAZSIB010000276.1:0-2433 GCA_045533585.1 Lachnospiraceae bacterium
TGCAAAAAAATCGCTGTCATCGGCCCGAATGCAGATGACATCCGCGCACAATACGGCGACTGGACCTATTTTACCCACCCGCATCCGGACCCGTCCCGCACACCGGTACGCCCTTATGTAACCGTGAAGGAAGGTATCGAAGCGCTGTGTAAGGAAAACGGTGTAGCGTTCAGCTACGCGAAGGGCTGCTCCGTCCTTGCATCAGAGGATGATGACCTTGATGCAGCCGTTGCTGTTGCAAAGGATGCAGATGCTGTTTTCTTCGTGGTTGGCGATTCGATTGACCTCTTCGGCGAATACAAAGACCGCGCTGACTTAAGCCTTTCCGGACGCCAGACCGAGCTGTTCTACCGCTTACAAGCAACCGGCAAACCCCTCTGTACCGTACTGGTATCCTCTAAGCCTCTGTGCCTTGGCGATGCTGCAGAGAAAGCAGATGCCGTACTCTGTACCTTCAACGGTGGTATGTTCGGCGGTCAGGCCGTTGCCGAGGCTGTGTTTGGCAAGCTGAATCCGAGCGGCAGACTTCCGATCTCCTTCCCGCGTCATTCCGGACAGCTTCCGGTATACTATAACCAGTTACCCGGCTGGCATGGTGGCAAATACTGTGACCTTCCGGCAACCCCGCTTTTTGCATTCGGCGAAGGTATCGGCTACACCACCTTTGAGTTCAGTAATCTTAGCTTCTGCAAAGACACTTATACCGTAACGCTGGATATCGAGAACACCGGCAAACGCGAAGGCACCGAAACCATCCAGCTCTATCTGCACGATCTCGTATCTTCCATCATGACGGTAGGTAAGCGTCTGATTGCCTTCAAGCAACTTACCCTTGCTCCGGGTGAGAAGCAGGCCGTTACCATCAACATTTCCCGTGATGACTTTGCACTCATCAATGCCAACTGCGAATCTGTCGTAGAACCCGGTGAGTTTGTCCTGATGGCAGGCAAGAGCTCGAAGGATGAAGATATGATTAAGCTAACGGTTACACTGTAATACCTCAGTATAGCCCATAAAATTTTAGAAAAACAGCTGTCGCAACGACAGCTGTTTTTAATTCCGATAAACTTTGATAAATTAGAAATTATAGTATTTACGAATCACATCCAGCACCTGTTCCTCTGCTCCGGACAGAATCACTCTTGCCAGCTGCCGCTCATTCACATACTTAAACTCGATATCTTTCCCTATCTCGCAAATTGTTTTTCCGAAAAACTCAGCAATCTCTGCTGCCTCTTCTTCCGCAACCGGAAAATCCAGAATCATACAGATGCGGTTTGTCTTCTTATGCGTATCCGCAATAAAATCATGCACCAATGCATTTCTTTTGGTCTCCATTGCTTTCTTTACATTCGCATCGGATAAAAACTGATTCAGTTCTTCTTCTGTAAACGACCAGGCTCCGTCAATCTTCTCGCCCTGCAGCAGTCCCATATTGATGTAGTTGCGCAGCGTCCTTGTTGTCAAACCCGTGATAGTTGCCATCATATTCAAATCATATCGCATATGTTCTCTCCTCCGTTTTTTCCGGTACGGCCTTACCTTATGACATCAGTATACGCGCTCCGCGTCACGGATTCAATTTGAAAACAAGCGACTTTTTCATATGGTTGCTTCTTATCTTGCGTTATTGTAAACCTGTCCGCCCAGCAAATTCTGACCTTTCGCCTTAAAAAGTTCCGATACCGAAACAATCTGCCAGCCCTCTGCTACGAGCTGCGGAACCAAAGTTTCCACCGCTGTTGCGGTAGATTCGTAGGTCTCATGCATCAATACGATGGCACCATCCTTCTTCTGTGTGTTGATGGTATTAATAATGTCCTCGGCGGAGGCACCTGCCCAGTCCTTGCTGTCAATACTGCAATTAATCAGGGGCTCGTGTACCGTAAGCTTCACCGTAGTATTGGCGGAAAGATAAGGCGGACGAATCAGGAAATGCTCCAAACCTGTAATGCTCGACAACTTTTCTGCCTGCATCTCCACTTCTGTTACTATTTTATCCGAAGTCAATTTGGAAAGATCCTGATGGGTGCTGGTGTGGTTTCCGATTTCAAATCCCATATCATAAGCACGCTTAATTTCAGCTTCGGTTCCTTTGTTTAAAGAATGACCCCAGTAAAAAAACGTAGCATGCTGACCGGATGCTGCAAGCGCATTCTGAATACGAATGGAGGTAGCAGTATCTGCGGTGCCTACCGGACCGTCATCAAAAGTAAACGCTATCATCGGCTTAGACGGATCAATCCAGGAGATATCCGCATTATTCTCCCAAATACCGTTATCTTCCGGAACCGGTGTTGCCGTCGGCAAATCCGTCGGAGACGGACTAGGGGTTACCGTCGGAGACGGACTGGTCGTAGCGGTCGGGGTCGGAGTTGATGTAGTTTCAGCATTCATTTGTTCGTCACCTCTTTCATCGGAAGACGGAGCTTC
>JAZSIB010000240.1:0-9480 GCA_045533585.1 Lachnospiraceae bacterium
GGAGTTGGCTAAGACATTTGTCTTCCTAAGACCGCTTGGCCTCCGACTTCGATTTCGTCGTTGCATACAATGACGCAGCCGATCGGAACTTCACCGATTTTGGCAGCCCGCTTTGCAAGCGACAGGGCTTTTTTCATATAGTATTCGTCTGTGTGACGGGTAGTTGTTGTGTTCTCCATAAGAATTCCTTTGCGTGACTGCTCATATTGATAACTGCTCGGCAAAGCAGACTTGAAAAAACATCATACTCACTTCGCCGGCACAAATATTGTGCTGCGCATATTATATCATAAATGACCTAATTGTAAAATCTGCATTTTTGTGTTACACTGTGCATTCAGTGGTGAGAGGAATGTGCTTGTGCAGATAACGTAAGCATGCGGCGGCAGGTGCCGGAAAGGTAAGGGATTGAGATGTTTCGAAGAAAAAACAGCGAAAACAGAAAGAAATTCTGCAGAACAACATTTTTTCTTGTGATGTTGTTTGCAGTTGCATTCTGCACAACCGCCTGCGGTACAGCGCCAGAGGAGGATGGCAGGCTTCGTGTAGTTGCAGCTGTTTTTCCGCTGTATGATTGGACAAGCGAGATTATCGGAGATGCGACACAGGATGTAGAACTAACACTTCTGGTGAACAACGGAACGGACTTACACAGTTATCAGCCATCTGCTTCTGATTTGATTAATATTTCGACTTGTGATGTTTTCCTGTATGTTGGCGGTGCTTCGGATGTCTGGGTGGAGGATGCATTAAAAAATATTACGAATCCGGATATGCAGGTAATTAACCTGATGGAAGTACTCGGAAGTGGGGCAATGGAAGAGGAGATTGTTGCAGGAATGCAGCATGCCCACGAGGAACACGATACGCATGAGCATTCGGATGGTGCAGCACACGAGGATGAAACACATGAAGCAGAGGATACCCATAATCATGAATCCGGCTCCTATGACGAACATGTCTGGTTGTCTTTGAATAATGCAATACTTTTTGTAAATCATATCAGTGAGGTGCTGGAAACAGCCGATGCAGAAAATGCAGAACGCTATCGTAGCAATGCAGATGCTTATGTCGACAGGCTGAAGGCATTGGAAGCAGAGTATCGGAATACAATAGAGCAGGCAGAGACAGATACGCTTCTGTTCTGTGACCGATTCCCTTTCCGTTATCTGACCGAGGATTACGGACTGGAATATTATGCGGCATTTCCGGGCTGCTCCGCAGAGACGGAAGCAAGTTTTGCAACAATTGCATTTCTGGCAGAAAAACTGGAGGAACTGCAGCTTCCTGCAGTTATTACTATCGAGGGGGCCGATAATAAGATAGCCGAAACCGTAATTCAAAATACGAAGTCGAAGAATCAGACCATCGTAAGTTTGGATTCTCTGCAATCTGTCAGTAAGAAGGATATCGAAGAAGGCATTACGTATTTGTCCGTGATGGAGAAGAACTTATCGGTATTAAAACAGGTTTTAGAGTAACTTGAGTTTCCGTGTTTTCTCGGCAACAGAAGATGCGGATGAAATTTGGCACAGCAATATGCTGTGTCAAATTTCGGTTTCTCTTTGCAAAATGCGGAAACTCAAGTTGGAGTAAAGCTTGACAGAATCCAGAAAAGCAAGTATACTGAACCACGCTTCGTTTGAAGCAATTATCCAATACGTCATAAAGCTTCCGTGCAGCCGGGGAGTTAGCGGTGCCCTGTACCTGCAATCCGCTATAGCAGGGGTGATGTTCTGCCGAGGGCATTTGATTGCAAAGCCGCCCTTTGTAAGTGATGTTGACGTCTGGGTCTTACGCAACAGGAATTCGTGAACCGTGTCAGGGCAGGAATGCAGCAGCACTAAGCGAAAGCTCTTGTGTGCCGTAGGGTCGCCTGGGCCGAGTTAACTGCAGAGGTAACGTTTGTGATTGGTGTTCGACGCAGGACGCACGGATTTTTAATTAGAAGGAGAGAGTTTTGTCAAAGAAACTCTCATTTTTTTTATTAATTGCTTCAAATATTCGGCTTTTTCGTGTATAATGGATGCTGTTGTAGTGTTACTATGGGGAAACTATGGTTTCGGGAAGGTAATGGTTGAGTATGCAGATTACGATAAATGCTGTCAATCAGGCAGATGCCGGCACCTGTATTTTACAACAGGGAGAATCGGTTGAGTACATATGTATGGTCTTAAAAGGAAAAGCAGCAGCGAAAAGCAAAGGGGTAAACCTTGTGCTTGGTGCGGGTAGCTTTCTTGGTATGAGTGATTTTTATGCAGGAAAATATCTGTGTGACTATGTTGCCACGGAAGCGATAACTTTCTTTGCATTTCCGACCAGCGAGGCGAAGGGGTTAAAGCATATCCTGACAGCGAACCGTGATTACGGCGGATTGATGGTATGGTCGTTTGCAAGATATATTACCGAGTTGAACCATCTGTTGGAAGAGGTTTGTGAGAATGCAAAGCAATTGGGCGAAAAGGTAAGGGAGCTGTATCTGCGCTATACCGAGTGCGGAACGAACATGGGACTTACGCTGCGCCGTCTGACGTTTGCGGAAGAACTGAAGCCCCTTTTACTTACGCATATCCCGAATGCGAAAAAGATAGCATATTATCAGGAGGCGGCGAGAATACCGCTGGAAAAACATAAAGGTTATTATCTGGATTCCATGTTGATGTCAGAGCAACAGGTGGAAGATGAGGCAGCGCTGATTAATGTATTGTTGGCCGCTTGCAGAGAGGCTGCAGCATATTACGAGGATGTGTTTTTCTGCCTGATGAATAATGGCGAACAGAACCTGTTTCTGTATGTGGCAGCATTGCTGGTGGAAGCAGGACAAAAGGATGCAGATACGGATGTTTTGTCCGGAATGCTGGATGAATTGACAGACCAGATTAATGTTGCTGAAAGCTTTTTGTGTAATCGTCTCGGGGGCGTTGTTGATGTGAACAGGCAACGCATGGAGGAGATATATTTTTCCGTCATATCGGGTACGGCAACAGAGGTTGACCTTGCGGAAGACAAAGAAAAGCTGGTTGAGGCCATTGATGACGAACATCTGGGTCAGATTAAGCGGATTCTGACCGGGTCATTGCAGCAGATTCTGGATTTTTCCGGGTGGGAAGCAGAAAAAGCAGAAGGATTTAAGACGGCGGTTGAGAAGTTTGTCCAATTGCCGGATCGTTTGTCAACGGAAGATACTGTCCGGAAATTAAAACGTGATATCAGCAAGCAATTTTTTGATTTGTATCAGGATGTGTTTTTACGGGCATATACGGAAAAATCCGTTCCGATGGCAGTAGAACTCTTTTTGGATTATGCGTTTGTGGATGAGCGCCTGATAACGGATGAGCAGCTGGCAGCGTTCTGCGGACTGCAGAAGGAGAGCCAGTGCGGACCGTGTGAAGTTTATACGATTCGCGAGTGGCTGCGTCTGGTATACGAAGGGAAGAAAGAACCGTCCAAGAGCGAAATGGATATGACCTTCGAAGAGAATCTGCGTGATATGAAGAAGAGGGGACTCTTGACGGATGAGCAGATGCGGGCAGCGGCAACCGACCGTACCGGACGTCTGGAATATGAGATTCACAATATGTTCTCTTGTAATGACAGGCTGGTAAACGGACAGATTAGTACCTTTGTTCCGATTTTGTACAGCGAAGGCATCGGCTGGGCGCCGGAGAAGTCTTACCTGACGCGGAAAAAGGTAAACGAAGTGATTACCAAGTTGTTAAAAGCAGATCCTACCGTGTTTTACCGGGAGGCGATGTACCGCAACGAAGAACAGGGAATCGAGAAAGAGTTTATCATGAAGCAGGTGTTCCCGGAGATTATTCTGCTGCCATGTACCGGTGTAAAGGCGATTATGTGGCAGGAGATTACGGGAAAGCGCAGAGATTCGCAGGCACGATTCCTGCTCCCGCGTTTCTTTGAAGGAGATCCCGAGGATGTTATGGTACAGACATTGGGAAGATTCCGTTGGGAGCTGTGCCGTACGATGATGGGTCTTGCCTGGAACAATATACAGATTAAGTCTCTGACCTCAGAGTATTGCGATTATCTTCAGTACTATCGGAAGAATCACGAACTTTCAGAGGAGAGAAAAGAAAAAGTAAAAGCGCAGATTCAAAAGGCGAAGGGAAGTACCAAGGAAGCGTTTGTTCAAGATTACGAAATCTGGGTAAAATACGAAGCAAATGGTGCAGTCCGGTTGAACAAGATAGCAAGAGAGCTTCTGGCGAGCTATTGCCCGTTTGGCGCGGAAACGCGTGCGGCATTGCGGTCACAGCCTATTTTTGAAGATGCGATGGGGCGTTTTGAACGTGGTAGAAGTAAAAAGACGTACGAGTTGGAGATGCATTATCGGATGTTAGAGAAAGAAAAGGGAGAACTTCCGGAGGAACTGGTACAGACATTACATTATTACAAAAACCTTTAGTGGGGATTTTTTATGGAAAGCTACAGAACTGTTCGCATGTTGGCAACAATCAAAGAACATATGGAGAACGGATGCGATGAGGATGCATATGCACTGATTCGACAGCTGAATCTTAAAAAGCTGCGTAATATTCAGGACTTAAATATGATTGCACAGATTTGTTATCGTGTGGGGGAATACGAGACAGCAAAAGAGACGAATCTGCGAATCTATGAGCGTACTGCGTCCCGACGTGCATTGTCACAGCTGGTGGAGCTGTCGATTAAGCAGGGACTGCCGGAGGAGGCTTCGCAGTATCTGGATAAATACGAGAAGGTTGCACCGAAGGACCCTACTCGTCTGCTCTATCGATTCCGTATCTGCAAGATGCAGCAGGAACCGTTGGAGAATCAGATCGCCGTTTTGGAACAGTGGAAAACGGAGGAATACGCAGAGCGTTGGGCATATGAACTGGCAAAGCTGTATCATAAGAACGGTGACGCCGAAAACTGTATCAGGGAGTGTAACGATATTATTCTCTGGTTTGGCGAGGGTAAGTATGTAGAGTGGGCGAGTGTACTGCGTGCTTATCATACCGGCGAGGTCGATATGGAGACCCTGCGCAAATATCAGGAGCAGATTTCGCAGGAATCGAAGCAGGAAGTGCAGCAGACGGTTGAAGATACCGAAGTGCAGGCAGAAACAGCACGCGAGACAGAAGAACCCGATTCAGAACTGTATCCGGAAGAATTCGCAGAGGATATGTCGCGAGAGGACACGGCAGAGTTTACGGAAGAACCGGAACGCACTGCAGCGGAAGCGGTAGAAACGACGGAATCGTTTGCAAAGGAAGCAACGGATAAGGAAGAGGATGTTCAAAATCGGGAACAGGTCGAAGAAACAGAGTATGCGGAACCGGAGTTTGACGAAGCTGCGATTTCCAGTGCGTTGGCGAATGTGGTAGATGAATTCAGCCGGGTGAATGAAGAAGAAAAACATCTGACAGATGTGATGAAAGAAGAAAGTACAGAGGTCTATGAAGATGAAGCCATTCGCTACATGCAGGATTATCTTGGGGATTTCAGTACAAAACATGTGGTTGACCTGAAGAGCGATACTTTGTCAAAGTATCAGCCGGAAGAGGGTGGCGTTTTAGAGGCGATGCTCTACGAAAGAGCGCTCCGACTGGAAGACCTGCTTGGTAATTTTGCAAGGATTGATTCGGTGCGTAAGCAGGTGATTCGTTCTCTGGATATTATTTTTGATTCCCATAAGCGCGGAGATAAGCTGATTATTACCGGTGGGCCGTGTTCCGGCAAAACGGAACTTGCAAAAAAGATAGTGAAGCTTTTGTATCGTTTTCAGGTTTTGGCTGCAACGAAAGTAGCTATTGTAGATGCTGAAAAGTTGAACAGAATGAATCTTGAAGAAAAGCAGGAGTCTTTGATGGATTGCTGCCTGATTGTAGAGCGTGCCGGTCTTTTGAGCAGGGGAACAGTGGAGAAAATGCAGGGGTTGATTGCCGCGATGTCCGGAAGATCACTTATCTTTTTAGAAGATGACCGTAAAGCGATTAACAGACTATTACGTGATAACACAGAGTTGAACCAGCTGTTTAATAACCGGATACATTTGCCGGAAGAGTATCGTCCTTCAGAATTAAAAGGATTTGTTTTTGATTATCTGATTGAGAAGGATTATGAGATTGACGTGTATGCGGACGAGATTTTGGAAGAACGGATACGCATGCTGTTAGCATCAAAAAGTGAGAATCCGATTCGTGACAGTATTCGGATTGGAAAAGATGCAATTAAAAATGCAGAAAAAAGAGCTGCCAAGAATCTTTCGAAGATGGCAGCTACAGGAAATTATGAGAATGCAGACATTATGGTTCTGCATAAGGAAGATATTATTTGAATTTGAACTTAATCTGTACAGGTTCCTTCAGGGACTGACCGCCGCGGGACTGTACTCTGGTAGTAATGTGCAGAGTATACTGCTCTGTGGTGGAATACGCGGAGGCAGGAGCAATCTCAATCATGTTGGTCTCCGGATTATAACTGATATAAGCGTTTAAAAGATCACCGGTTGAGTTGGTAACAAAAAGATTGTTTGTGTTTACGGTAGAAGGATTAAGCGGCGCAGTAAATTTGATACGCCACACGAATTTGCCGGTTTTGAATTTTAAATCCTGGCGGACCAGTTTTTCAGAGCCTGCCGGTGTTTGGATATCCAGATAATCGCTTGCCATATGTATTTCTCTTTCAAAAGTGGTATATAATATGGCAAGTATAGCATAGTTCAGTGGGAATTTACAATAGAAAACACTCGTATTGCCACGGTTATGGCACAAAAAGTGCATAATTTGAACACAAATGCATAGAAACCTGCATAAAAGCGGTTTACAAAATTCAGAAATGTGCTATAATCAACAGTGAGAAAAAATTAACAAAATTTGAACGTGAAAATTGTATATTATGTAGAGGGTTATTGGAATATAACGAAAGGACTTTCGGCGTTTGCCGAATGGGTTCAATCATGGAGCAGTACATTATTAAAGGTGGGATACCGCTTTCCGGTGAAGTTGTAATCGGTGGCGCTAAGAATGCCGCATTAGGTATCATCGCAGCTGCTGTTATGTCGGATGAGCAGGTAACGATTGAAAATATACCTGACATTCGGGATATTAATGTTCTTTTAGAGGCAATTGAAGATATCGGAGTAAGAGTGACGCGTCCGAATCGTCACACCGTTCGTATACAGGCAGACAGAATCAGTTCGCTTTGTGTAGATTCTGATGCAATTCGCAAGATGAGAGGTTCTTATTATCTGATAGGAGCTTTATTGGGAAAATACAAAGAAGCTCAGGTTGCGCTTCCGGGTGGCTGTAATATCGGTAGTCGTCCGGTAGACCAGCATTTGAAGGGCTTCAATGCTCTTGGTGCTGAGACGAAGATACAGCACGGTCTGATAAAGGCACATGCAGAGAAACTGACAGGCAGCCATATTTATTTGGATATTAACAGTGTAGGAGCAACGATTAATATCATGCTTGCGGCGGTAATGGCAGAAGGTCAGACCACGATTGAAAACTCTGCAAAAGAGCCGCACGTTGTAGATGTAGCAAACTTCCTGAACAGTATGGGAGCAAACATCAAGGGTGCAGGAACAGATGTAATTCGAATCAAAGGAGTAGAGAAGCTGCATGGCAGCAACTATTCCATTATTCCGGATCAGATAGAAGCAGGTACTTTTATGCTGGCAGCAGCGGCAACAAAGGGTGATGTTCTGCTTCGTAACGTAATTCCGAAACATCTGGAGGCAATTACGGCGAAGCTGGTCGAGATTGGTGCTGAGGTAGAGGAATTTGATGATTCTGTACGCGTGCGTGCAACAAAGCGTCTGGGCGGAGCAACGGTAAAGACCTTCCCTTATCCGGGATTCCCGACGGATATGCAGCCGCAGATTACGACAACACTTGCATTGTCAGCAGGCAGCAGTATAGTGACAGAGAGCGTGTTTGAGAATCGCTTCAAATATGTAGATGAGCTTACGAAGATGGGCGCAACCATTAAGGTAGAGGGAACAACCGCAATTATTGATGGTATCTCGGAACTGACAGGAGCTACTGTAATTGCTCCGGATCTTCGTGCGGGCGCTGCGCTCGTAATCGCAGGTCTTGCTGCAGAAGGTTTCACTATCGTAGAACAGGTGGAGTATATCGAACGAGGATACGAAGGCTTTGAAGAAAAGCTGAGAGGTCTGGGCGCAGTGATGACCAAGACAGACGGCAATAATGAAAAGGCTATAAAGAAATTCAAATTACGTGTCAGTTGATAGACTGAAATAAAAACGAGCACCGTCGGGTGCTCGTTTTACTTTTGCTGTAATTGTAATCAAATGTTACAGCATCTCTACAATAAAGATATTGCGTTCGGTAGAAAGGTCGATATACTTACGGCCGCACTTTACAACCGGTCTTGCAAGAGAATGCTGGTTCAACATAACAATCTTTCCTTCCTGACCGTTGCTCAGGCGGACATTGCTGTTGATATAGGACAAGGTAAGATGCTCGAGGAAGCACATAAGATATTGGGTATCATACTTAGTCATACCTTCATCTTCTAAGAGGTGGATTACTTCAAACGGGCAGACTGCGTTACGATAAACACGTGCAGAAGTCATTGCCTCATATACATCTGCGATGGCAACAATCTTTGCATGGGAATCAATCTGGTCTGCGCGAAGGCCCATCGGATAACCGCTGCCGTCGCAACGTTCGTGATGCATCATGGCGGCAAACTTAACGTGATTATCTACATCTTTTTCGCGAAGAATGTTGTAACCGCGAACGGCGTGTGTCTTAATGGTCTCGTATTCGTCGTCGGTTAACTTGGAAGGCTTCAGAATAATCTCCGGCGGAAGGGTAACTTTGCCGATATCGTGGAGAACACCGCCAAGCGTCAGGGTCTCTAATTCTTTTCTGGAGAATCCGAGCCAGGAGCCAAGTACATAGCAGATCAGCGCAACATTGATAGAATGCGCGAAGGTCTGGTCGTTCAAATCACGCAGACAATGCAACATATCAAAAACATGGATACCGTTACGGGATTGCTTCAAAAGACGAGAAACGCTTCTTAATAAAGCGGGTTGGTCTACGTTTGAAGCAGGGCTGGTAACCAAGTGGTGAATCTCGGACTTAAGAGTATTAATAGCAATCGGAAGCTCTGTCTTGTAATACTGGAATTCCGGAGTTGCCTTCGTAGTTTCGGAGACAATGGGGTCTACGGTGGCTGTAACCACAGGTTCTATCTTTTCTTCCTTCTTAATTACAATCGTTGCAACAGAATAGAACTTCATACGGGTAATCATCTTATCATCCAAGGTGGTTCCCGCAGCGATAATCAACTGATTATTAAAAGTATAGACATCTTCCGCTACAACCATACCCGGTACTGCCTGGCTGGTAAATATCTTCATTGTTTTCATTATGTAAGCCCTCCTTATATGATTTGTAGCAGAAGAAGAGATAAAGAATCTTCCAAAGCGCCTAAGTATAAATATTATATAAAAATTTG
>JAZSIB010000199.1:0-6165 GCA_045533585.1 Lachnospiraceae bacterium
ATGTATCTCTTCCCCGGTTCTGACATGCGATACGACGGAACCACCGCGCTGTGCCATACCGATGGTCTCTGTTGTCTTAACATTTTCGCCTTTGGCTATCGCCGCTGCTGCAAGCACCTTCGCTGCAAGCACCGTACCCTGACCGCCAACGCCACATAATAAATAATTCATATATTCCTCCACGCTGAGAATGAACTTTATTCGAAGCTAACAAATCGCCCCAACCGGACATACACTCTTGCACACGCCGCAGCCATAACACAACGATGTCTCAATCGTCACCTTGCCATCCTGAATCGTAATCGCAGGACAACCAAGCTCGCGGATACACTTCTTACAGTTGATACAATTCTCACCAATCGTAAGTGCAGGCTTTGGTTTTGCTACTGCAATGCAAGGAGAACGGAAGATAATCACCTTCACTCCCGGAAGTTCCGCGGTCTCTTTTACGGTCTGCACTGCCGTTTCTAGCTGCAACGGGTCCACCGTTACGATGTGCTCTACTCCAAGACCTTTCAGTACCAGCTCCGGATTAATCTTCGCCGCCATGTCACCCATCATGGTAACACCGGTACCCGGATGTGGCTGGTGTCCCGTCATCGCCGTGGTGGAGTTATCGAGCAGCACCACCGTGATATTTGCCTGATTATATACCGCATTGGCAACGCCGGTCATACCGGATGCAAAAAATGTCGAATCTCCTACAAATGCAAAGCTGTATACGCCTTTTTCTACATGAGCGAAGCCCTGTGCCATCGTGATGCCGGCTCCCATACACAGACAGGTATCCACCATGTCAAGCGGCATTGCGTTGCCCAGCGTATAACATCCGATATCACCGCAGAACCGGGTCTCTTTACCTGCCATCGCCTTTTTCACCGCATAGAAAGATGCACGGTGCGGACAGCCTGCACAGAGTACCGGCGGTCTCACCGGAAGCGACGGCATATCTCCCTGCTGACTCTGTCCCTTCTCCGGCAACAGTTCTTCATCTAAGAATACCGACAGGTAGTGGTTCACCAGTGCAACGGAATTCTCCCCTGCCACCTCAGTGTGGCCGGTTAACTTACCGTAGATATTTACATTCAAGCCAAATCTGCCGCAGAGCTTCAACATCTGCTCTTCCAGCATCGGCTCCAGTTCCTCAATTACGATAACTTCCTTCAGCCCTTCCAAAAATTCATGTGCGAGATCCTGCGGGAAGGGATTTGCCGTTGCGATACGAAGAAGCTTCACATCCTCACGGTCACCCAGCACTTCCTTTACATATTCGTAACTGACACCGGATGCCACGATGCCCTTCGTGCCCGCGCCGGTCAGCGTATTAAAATGATACTCGCTGAAATCCTTCGCGATATCCTCCATCTTATGCGCCAGTGCCTTGTGGTTTGCATACGAAAGGCGCGGGAAAATAACCCATCGTTTGGAGTCCTTCGCAAAACCTTCGATTGCATTCGGTGCTCCTGCCTCTTCCACCTCAATCGTCTCGTAACCGTGACAGATTCTGGTGGTTGGGCGGAACAACACCGGAACGTTGTAACGCTCAGAAAACTCAAATGCATCCTGAATCATCTCGTAGGCTTCCTTGGGAGATGCCGGATCAAACACCATCATATTCGCGTAATGTGCAAATGCACGGGTATCCTGCTCGGTCTGGGAGGAAATCGGACCCGGATCATCCGCAACAAGGATAACCATGCCGCCCTTCACGCCCACATAATTCACACACATCAGCGGGTCAGAAGCGACATTCAGTCCTACCTGCTTCATCGTCACCAGTACGCGTGCACCTGCATATGCAGCCGCTGCTGCCACTTCCAGTGCCGCTTTTTCATTCACGGACCACTCTACATGAATTCCGGAAGCGTTATTCTTCGCAACCGTCTCCAATACCTCGGTAGACGGGGTACCGGGATATCCCGCCACCAGACTCACTCCGGCTTTGATTGCGCCAAGTGCGATTGCCTCATTTCCCATTACTAATTTCTTTGCCATATTTTCCTCAATTCCGGGAGTGTCACACGCTCCCCCGTTCTCATTCACATGTTCAGCTTATTCGTTGCCGCATCCGTCACATCACATCTTCAGAGCAGCACTTACCAATGCATTTCACATTACTCGTCCTTCTGCATATCCATATATCGCTCTTCGAACTCTTCCACCGGCATCGGTCTTGCAAAATAGTATCCCTGAAAAGCATCGCAGCCGAGATTCGTCAGGAACCGTACCTGTTCTGCTGTCTCAACACCCTCGACCAGCACACGCAGCTTCAACTTCTTACACAGGCCGACAATCATCTCAAGAATACTTCGGCTCTTTTCAATATCTGCCGTATTCTGCAGGAATCCCATATCCACCTTCAGCGTATCAACATTGGTATCCTTCAGCATGCTGAGCGAAGAATATCCGCTTCCAAAGTCATCCATCTCTACGCTGAAACCATATGCTCTCAGCTTATTGATCAACTCTAACTGACGTTCCAGATTGATACTCAGCGCCGATTCTGTAATCTCAAGTCTTAAATTCTTCGGTTTAATACCGTACTTCTCAATAAGACCGGTAAAAATCGGATAGATATCAAGGAAATAAAAATCCTTAGGAGAGATGTTGACCGAAATATACATATCTTCCCGTCCCATCTCTTTCCATCGTTTCAGCTGCTTGCACGCCTTCTCCCAGATATACTTGTCCACTTCTGAGATCAGACCGTTCTGCTCCAGTACCGGGATAAACTTACCCGGAAGTATCTGACCCTTTGCCGGATGCACCCAACGAACCAATGCTTCTCCGCCAAAGGTCTTACGCTCTCTGGTGACCTGCGGTTGGATATACATCTGAATATTATCTGCCTTCAGTGCTTCTTCCAGCTCACCCAGAAGCTCCTGTTCCTGCATCGCGCTTGCACGCATTTCCTCATCATAATATGCAACATTTTCCTGATAATTTTCTTTGATCAGCATAATGGCTCTGAGCGCGCGGTCGCACATTACCGATACCGGCAACGTCCTGTCCTTCACCTCATAAACACCAAAGTGGTTTGCCAATACATAAGTGGTCTGCATATTGATATATTCCAAAAATGCTTCTGAAGTAAGCTTTTCAAAGAACGCATCGCCCTCTCTGGTCTTCGGAATCAAAAATGCAAACACGTCACTACCGGTTCTGCCGTAGACGATATTCTCCGTTGCATACGAACGTACCAGTTTTGCGATATTCATCAGGACATTGTCTCCCGCCTGCGGTCCAAACGAGTCGTTAATCAACTTAAAATCCTTGATATCGCTACATACAACCATAAATTCCAGGTTCGGATTCTTGTCGATATGTCTGCGCGCCATCTCAAGGAAATATTCCTTATTATAAAGGCCGGTCAGACGGTCATGTACTGCGATATAGCGCTCGTGTTCCAGACGTTCCGCATCTTCCGTCCAGTCACGAATCAGGAAATACGCACCCTGAAAACGATTCCTGTCATCAAACAGTCTCTGATAATGAATCTGCAGAGACAACGTTTTTCTGCCACGCAGGAATTTATCATCGATAACAAAGTCATCTGCGTGATTATCAAAATGCTCCTGACACCACGCACGCAGCTCAACCCCGTGTTTATCCGTAATCGGCATCTCCGTGTTCATAAGCTCTTCCGCCAGACGGTTGATATAGATCTGCTTTCCTTCCGTATCCAGAATCAGAAGTGCAAAGGACATATCCTGTGTCTGCATATAAAGCGTCTTCATAATCAAGCGGCGTGAGTAGTACGCAAACGCACAGTGATAAATAAAGATACCTTCTATCGCATAACCAATAATAGAATAGTCAATCGCAGAATCAAACGAGAAAATATTGATGATTACAATCGCAAACACACCGCCCGCAATCAGAATGTACTTGGTACGGTAAAACGCCGGTGCCGTAATCGACCGGTATCCGAGCGCAACCAGACTACACAATGCCAGCAGTAATATAATCAGATAATGAATATAGAAGAAAGGAGTCGTGTCCAGACTATAGAATCCCTCCAGCTCCGCCGGATGAAGAGTGAACAGATGTCCGAGGAAAAAGTTCAACGCCACCGATAAAGAATCGGCGATAATGATAGCCACTATCACTTTTTCTTTTACGTACTTCTCATACGAAACATTAATATTGATATATAGAATTGAAAACTTCAGAACATAGTAAACCAGCCAGTCTGTTGCAATAAAGTACACACAATAACAAATCTTGCACACCAACTCTGTAGCCCATACGGTCATCACAAAGTTTGCAAGCAGGACAACAAAGCCAACCTCCAGAATCCGGCCGACCAATATCGCCAATTTGTGTTCCTTCGTATAGGATTTGTAGATATAGTACCCTACGACGATGAGTGCAAGACCTATTGCAAAAATCAAAAATGCTTTCATTCTGCCTCCCGTACCTAGCTTATCGCGTCACTTTATGTGGTGAGCTATTATATCACATATTCCGGCAAAACAAAAGCATATATTTCAATTTATCAGAGTCCGCATATGAAAGACTATCTTCCAGCCTTCCATAAATTTTCTCCATGTAGATGTTACATGACAAGCCTTCTCTTGTTCTAAACTCGCTGTTGTTAAGTAAACCTGGTAATAATTCTGTATAACTTCTGAACTGATCGACACAGCCTCATAACCTTCAATCGTATATTGTGAAAGTTCATATATCGGAATTGTCAACACATATTCTTCCCCTGAACAAAGGTAATCATTGCAGATCACATTGGTCTGCGGTCCCAGATATTTATTAATCGCGGCAGTATTCAGGCACCTGGCAGCTTCCCATAACTCGTACTCCTGCCGCCTCACCAGGTCCTCTTCTAAACGACTCAAAACATTGCCTCCGGACATATGTATTTTTTTACCGGACAAGGATAAATAAACCCAAATACAAGCCTACACCCTTGTGGTATACTGAGTTTATTAACGTTTTTCGAATATATCCCGTGACAGTTTTTTGAGCTCGTATCTTGTCGTTTTTTGTCGAAAAAACCACATTTCGCGGTATTTATTCGGAATATTTTAAAAATAAATGCATAAAATAATGTTTTTGCAAAGAAGAAAGGAAGGGATATCATCTATGGACAACTTTACTTTTTGGAGTCCGACTTACTTTGTATTCGGAAAAGATCAGGAAAATAACACAGGAAAATACGTGAAGCGATTTGGCGGTTCCAAGGTGCTGATTCACTACGGCGGCGGCAGCGTGGTACGCTCCGGTCTGCTCGATCGTGTGAAGAAGTCTCTGGACGCAGAAGGTATCGGCTATGTAGAGCTCGGTGGTGTTATGCCGAACCCTCGAAGCGGTCTTGTATACGAAGGTATTGATCTGTGCAGAAAAGAAAAGGTTGACTTTGTACTTGCAGTCGGCGGCGGCAGCACCATCGACTCTGCCAAAGCGATTGCGGCAGGTACCGTATATGACGGCGACTTCTGGGATTTCTATATGGGCAAATCCGTAACCGAAGCACTTCCGATCGGTACCGTTCTTACCATCGCGGCAGCCGGCAGCGAAGGCAGCCCGGACTCTGTTATCACGAAGGAAGAAGGCATGTTCAAGCGTGGTGCTTCCGGCGAAGCTTACCGCCCGAAGTTCTCCATCCTGAACCCTGCACTCACCCAGACACTTCCGCCGTACCAGACGGCAGCCGGTGTAGCCGACATCATGGCACATTTATTCGAGCGTTACTTTACCAATACCAAGGATGTTGAAGTAACTGACCGTATGATTGAAGCACTTCTGCTTACCATGATTAACGAGGCTCCGAAGGTAATCGCAGACCCGAACAACTACGAGGCACGCGCAAACATCATGTGGGCAGGTATGATGGCTCACAACAACAGCTGTGGTGTCGGAAGAAGCCAGGACTGGGCAAGTCACGATATCGAGCATGAACTCTCCGCAGTTTATGACTGTGCACACGGTGCAGGTCTTGCCGTAACCTTCCCGGCTTGGATGACCTACAACATGAACCACAACGTAATGCGTTTCGCTCAGCTCGCAACCCGTGTATGGGGCTGCCAGATGGATTTTGAGCATCCGGAGAATACCGCGAAGGCCGGTATCGCAGCGTTGAAGGCGTTCTTTAAGTCTATCGGTATGCCGGGCAACTTCGCAGAGCTCGGCGCGAAGGAAGAAGATATT
>JAZSIB010000157.1:0-4409 GCA_045533585.1 Lachnospiraceae bacterium
ATCCTGAAAGCATACAGTACCTATATGTCAAATGGTGAACTGTATCAGTATATCATCGACAATCTCAGCTATGAACTGGAGCTGCGCTACCTGAAAGAAATTCTTACCCTCTCTATCGACTACAGCAATAATATGATCTACGCAAGTCTGCGTCATCAGGATGCAGCTTCCTGTCAGGAGATTCTGAAGCTCGTCGAAAGCGGTCTGTTCTCCAGACAAGCTGTTATCTCCGAAGCCATCAGTACGCACGAACTGATTACTACGAACACTTCCTCTTATGAACAAGTCAATCTTGACCTTGAACAAACACAGAAGGACAACATCCTCGCTGTATCCCAGATTGACATGCGCATTCAGGAAGTCAACGAAGAATACCTCGAGTGGAAAAAAGAAGCGGAGCCGGTTCTGGAGACCTCCAACCGCTGGGCTATCATCAACGCCATCAAGACACTCATCATCACCGGTCTTGTTGTCGGCGTCCTTGGTGTCGTTTGCGTTGCAGGTGCATGTATTTTATCCGGCAAATTGAAGAATCCTACCGATATCAAGTCCCGCTTTGGTCTTCGTATCATCGCGCAGCTTCCCTGCGCACGCGTAAAGAAGCCATTTGCTTTTATCTCCCGTTGGTTTGCTGCATTTGGCGGTATTAAGGCCGCTCCGGAGGACTATGAAAAATTAGCAAAGATGGCAGGCACCAGCATTAAGTCTGACCTCGCAACCAAGGGCGCAGACTGTAAAACCATTGCTTTCACCGGCACACTGCCTGAAGCAGAATTGCAGCAGGTTATCGATGCCTGCGAGCTGAAAAACAGCTTCACTGTACTCTGTACCGCAGATATCCTTACCAATGCAGCCTCGATTGAGCAACTCTCCGCTGCAGACTGTATCGTGCTTGTCGAAAAGCAGGAGCATTCCGCACTTAGCGACATTGAAAAAGAATTAGAATCACTCAAAGCATGGAACAAACCGGTGCTTGGTGCCATCATCACCAACACCGACGCAGTAATGTAACCCGTATTTTCAACCGTAACACTTGCAGGAGGAATGAATATATGGCATACCGGATTACCGAGATTGACCCGTATCTCACCCCTTTCAGCGAGGACCTCGCGCTCCGTATGAACAACTACGAGAGAAAACGCAAGGAACTGCTTCAGAACGCCCCTGACCTTGACAGCTTTGCCAATGCACACCACTACTTTGGCTTTCACCGGCTCGAGGACGCCTGGGTCTACCGTGAGTGGGCTCCGGCTGCAGAAGCACTGTATCTTACCGGTGACTTCAACAGCTGGGATATGTTTGCCTGCCCGATGACCAAGCTGGAAAATGGTGTGTTTGAAGTTGTGCTCCCCGGAGAGGATGCTCTGGAGTATGGTCAGAAGGTACAGACCGTCGTCATCCACGAAGGTCAGGTACTGCGCCGCATCCCCCTCTATGCAACCCGCGTGGTACAGGACCCGATTACCTATCTTTGGTGCGCCGAGATTGACGATACTCTGGTTGACTATGCATGGACCGACCGTGACTTCGTTCCCTGCAAAACACCACTGATCTACGAGTGTCATATCGGTATGGCGCAGGAGGACTACTCTGTCGGCTCCTACTACGCATTTGCAGAAAATATCTTACCGAGAATTAAAGACCTCGGCTACAATACGATACAAATTATGGCCATCATGGAGCATCCGTATTACGGCTCCTTCGGCTATCAGGTATCTAATTTCTATGCGGCTTCCTCCCGTTACGGAGCAAGCACAGACCTTAAGT
This sequence comes from Lachnospiraceae bacterium, assembly GCA_045533585.1. GTDB lineage: Bacteria > Bacillota > Clostridia > Lachnospirales > Lachnospiraceae > SZUA-448. The sequence continues at coordinate 1,768 of JAZSIB010000157.1, forward strand.
ACCTGATTAACAAAGCACACGATATGGGAATCACCGTCCTTCTGGACGTCGTACATTCCCACGCAGTCAAGAATACCAACGAAGGACTCAATCAGTTCGACGGCACGGAGTACCAGTTCTTCCACGAAGGTCCCAAGGGACACCACAGTGCATGGGATACCAAGCTCTTCAACTATGGAAAAAACGAAGTACTGCATTTCCTCTTATCCAATCTCAAATACTGGATGGAGGTCTTCCACTTCGACGGCTTCCGTTTTGACGGCGTAACCTCGATGCTCTATCATGACCACGGGCTCGGAAGCGCCTTCAGCAGTTATGATATGTACTTCTCACTCAATACAGACACCGAGGCAGTTACCTATCTGCAGCTTGCCAACGAATTGATTCACGAATATAATCCGAAGGCGCTCACCATCGCGGAAGATATGTCCGGTATGCCGGGTATGTGCCTTCCGATTGCAGACGGTGGCATCGGCTTTGACTTCCGCCTCTCCATGGGCGTTCCGGACCTCTGGATTAAGACCATTAAGGAACGCAAGGACGAGGACTGGGATATGTACCAGCTCTGGTATGAGCTCATCGGCAGACGTCCGCAGGAGAAAAACATCGGCTACGCCGAGTCTCACGACCAGGCACTGGTTGGTGACAAGACCATCATGTTCCGTCTCTGCGACGCCGAGATGTACACCGGCATGAACGTCTTTGGCAACAACATGACCGTTGACCGCGGCATCGCGCTCCACAAGATGATACGCCTCCTCACCGCAAGTCTTGCCGGTGAAGGATATCTCAACTTCATGGGTAACGAGTTCGGTCACCCCGAATGGATTGACTTCCCGCGCGAAGGCAACGGCTGGAGCTACCACTACTGCAGACGTCAGTGGAGTCTCGTAGACAACCCGAACCTTCGCTACCGCGAGCTGAATGACTTTGACAAAGCAATGATTGCACTGTTAAAGGACGAAGATATCCTGAACGCTCCGACGCAGAGTACCTGGATACAGAACGGCGACAAGGTGCTCATGTACCTGAAGGGTGATATCGCCTTTGCCTTCAACTTCCATCCGACACAGTCCTTCGACGGATACTTTGTACCGGTCAAAGAAGAGGGAACGTATCAGGTGATTCTCTCCTCAGATGATGGCGTCTTTGGCGGTTATGATCGAATCGACACCGACTATCGGTACGAAGCCAAGAAAACAGCAGACGGCAGAATCGGTTTCTTGTGTTACCTGCCTTGCAGAAGTGCGATGGTGCTCAAACGAATTGAATCTTAACCAATATACAAAGAACTCCGCAGCGATTCACACGCTACGGAGTTCTGCTTTATTTTTCCTCTTTATTTTCTTCTACCTCTTTTTCGATCAGTTCACCAAGCTTCTTCCTTGCTCTTACCAGACGTTGTCTGACATTATCTGAGGAGATGTTCAAGATCTCTCCTACCTTATCACTGCTCAGCCCATGTACATAGGTCAAACGAATTACATCTGCATACTTCATCGGCAATTTCTTAAGCGCCTTTGCCAACGCTTCCTCCAGACTTTTGTCATCCTCTTCGTCTTCAAACGCTTGTCCTTCCGGGTCTTCTATGAACAGTTCGTGCTCATCATATGAGATGGTATGCATCATCTCACGTTTCTTCTTACGATAGATATCAACCGCCATGTTCCTTGCAACAATGGATAAATAAGATCTGGTCTTCCCCACATCGTTCTCGTCGATGTCTTTCAAATGATCCATGATACGCATAAATCCTTGCTGTACTGCATCCTCGGCATCATATGAATTCTTCAATATCTTATATGCCGAATAGAACATTGTCTGTCTATAGTCGATATAAAGCTGTTCGAACTTTCTCTTCTCATCCGGATCACTGATTAAGTCCATTAAAGTAGTTAACATGGGAAAATCCCGCCTCTTTTGTATATAGTCTTGCACATAGCTTTTTACTATTTTACTCCTCCCACTCTACCGCAACAATTCGTTGCTGTGCGTTGCTTTTTGTTTGAACGTGTTGCTTTTTGTGATATCATGCGATATACTTATATCAAACCATATCAATAGGAGCAAAACACCATGGAAGAAAAACTTGAGATTCTACTCATAGAAGACGATCCTGAAGCATGTCAGGATCTAACGGAACGGATACTGGACACGGATGATATGATCCTGCTCGGCGTCACAAACAATGCCTATAAAGCCGTTGAATTAATCAAAGACTTTCTTCCTGATGCGATTATATTGGATTTGGAATTGCATCATGGAGCAGGAAACGGTCTGTATGTGTTACAGGAGCTCCAGTCGCTGTCACTGCCTAAGACGCCTTACATATTGATTACTACAAATAATTCAAGCACCACAACCTACGAATTGGCTCGCAAATTGGGTGCTGATTTTATCATGTCAAAACATCAGGAAGGTTATTCGAATAAAGGCGTGCTGGAGTTCTTACGTATCACCCGTCCTGTCATTATCAATGCGCATCGAAGATCCGAACCTCAACCGACTAACGAGGAGACCGTTGAGCAGCAGAACCGTCGTCTTCGCCGACGCATCAGTGCAGAACTTGATTATGTCGGCATCAATCCGAAGTCCATCGGTTACAATTATCTGATTGACGCCATTATCATCATGATGAAACA
>JAZSIB010000270.1:0-4315 GCA_045533585.1 Lachnospiraceae bacterium
CGGTGGAGGGATTTATCGAATTGACAAAAGGGTCTTTTGCCGGCATGGTGCATCCGGAGGATTACCCGGAAGTAAGAAGGTCTATTATTGTGCAGATTAATGCCAATGATAGGAATCTGGATTTTGTCAAATATCGAATCGTCACAAAAAAAGGAAATATAAAGTTTGTACGTGACTATGGTCGCTTGGTTCATAATGACACTGACGTAGATTTATTTTATGTCTTTATAGTGGAGGAACGCTAATAGACACTTAATGCCCGCCGGAATCAAAATGGTTTCGGTGGGATTTTTGTGTCAAAATTTGCGGATATGTGTTATGATAGCAATAGCTATTTGAGGTGAAGTATAGATAGTTCACTTTGAAGGTAGTACGTTAAAGAAAGGAAAAGTTTCATGAAAGAAGAGAGGATTTCTAAGCAGCGGGAATCCATAGTCAGTTTGATTGGACGAAAAAAAATATCGACACAGATGTGCTTTGCCTATGTGATGGCTATTGTTCTCCCTATTGCACTACTTGGTTCTTTGCTGATGAGAACCGCCTATGTCAATCAGGAGAATTATCATGTAGAATTATTGAAGTCTTATAATACAGGTGTCAAGCGTACTGTATACGAAATAACTTCTCAGATCTATACCATTTCAGACAGTATTGTTTACAATGATAAACTGATTGCGTTCCTTCGGGGAGAATATGAAGATGAGAGAGAATTAAAAGAGGCTGCCCAGGAAATCACATTGATAGATGAATATATGAAGACATATGCCGGTATTGACGAAGTACTGGTGTATATTGACCGGGAAGACATGGTAGATTATCGGCAATATCGTGTACCTACAGAGGAGATTAAGGCGACGGAATGGTATCAGAAAGCCCAGAACCAGTATGCACCTTTCTGGATTAGTTTCAAGACGAAAAACCTAACGAACAATGAGTATGTATGGCGGCTGGCATTGGTGAGAAAGATGATTCTGGTGGGCGGGGACAAAGAAGCGGTGGTTATGATTAAGCTTAAAGACACCTATTTGTCCAGTCGAATCAACAATCAGGAATATGTAACAACGCTTTCCGTGGATGATACGCCGGTTTCTTTTAGTAATCATACAAGATATTATGGAACTATGCCGGAATTTGAATTGAAACCAAAAGAAATATATGACTATGGCGGAGTGACAGAACTGAACGGTGAAGAAGTGTTGTTTCATCTGACTTCACTGGATATTTCCAGAACATCTTCCAATATGTATCTGGTTACCTATGATGTCAGCGCTATAGAAAACACGGAGCGGGTGATTGGACTTTACATATCTGTTCTGGCAGTAACAGTGTTACTGACCATCATTATTCTGGTTTTATTCAGCCGAAGTATTGTGAATCAGGTGAAAAAACTGCGTGTAGAAATGGGTAAAGCAAGCAGGGGCGAATACGATACCATGTTGACAGATATTCGCGTTAGTGAGGAACTGACAGAAGCGTTTGATGATCTGCTTGTTATGGTTAAAAATATTCAGGAAATGGAAGCGGCTCAATATGAGGCGCAGATTAAGGAACAGAATGTCCAAAATGAGCAGCAGAAGATGGAATATAAAATGCTTGCCAGCCAGATTAACCCTCATTTCCTGTACAACACACTGGAAACCATTCGGATGAAGGCGTTCAAAGCGGGTGACAAGGAAGTTGCAACAGCAATTAAGCTTCTTGGGAAATCTATGCGGTACGTGTTGGAGAATACAGGTACTACAGACACATCGCTGCAGGCAGAATTGGATCACATTCTTACTTACCTAAAGATACAACAACTTCGGTTTGGGGACAGGGTGAATTATAAAGTAACAATTCAACCTGACATGAATCTGGAGGAATACCGGATGTTGCCGCTGTTGTTACAACCGATTGTGGAAAATGCTATTGTGCATGGTCTGGAAGCAAAAGAAAGCGATGGAATGGTCTGGGTTAGTATTTATATACAGAATGCAGTGGTATATGTAGATATTTCCGATAACGGTTGTGGCATGGATAAGAAAACTATGCAGGAAGTAATGCAGAAGGTGGATGACTATACGAGAAACAGGCGGAAGAGCAGTATCGGTCTGTACAACATAAACCGCCGAATCAAATTGAACTATGGTGAGGAATACGGACTGATTCTTCAAAGTACACCGGGTGAGGGCACGATGGTAAGGGTTACTTTTCCGATTATCCGCGTAGAAGAACAGGAGGACTTTGTGTTGCAGGAAAAAACGGACAGATGATAAGATGACTCTAATTTTTCCTGTAAAAACTGTATAAAAGAGAATGTGTTTTTTGAACGATTTTTGTTATAGAATATATTTGTATGGTACGGGAGGCATGGTGTGTCCATACGAAAAACATATATATAATAAGAGGAGGACGAAAATGTGTTAGTCATCCAAGAGATTTTTTGCCGGACTTCTTACTTTTGTGATGGTATTTGCCTTGACAGCGGTAGCAGCACCAAGGACTGAAGTAAAGGCGGATGGGGAAAAGTACGAAATGTTCCTCGCTGTTGGTGCAGCTCAGGATTGGAGTATGTGTTATGCAAACGAAGCAGACTATGCCGGTGAAATAGTAGCAACCAAGGCTATGGTTGGGGTAGGTGAGACTGCAACAATCAGTCTTGTAATGCCAAATGAAGTAGACTATACTTGGTATCTTGCACCGGTGTTGGTTGCAGAAGGTGTGGAGAATTTAGATTATACCATTAGTTCTATTACGTTAGATGGTGCAGAAATTCTTGGTGAAGTAGATTTGAATGCTCGTGAAGACGGCGACTGGTGGTATGAGGCGACTGGTCCTTACACTGACAAGCAGTCCATTCGTCTTGCAGGTGGTTATAATGAGTGGGGCGATAAGTTCATGGCTACATCTCCTGTAGGCTGGACAGAGGTATCTTACACCATTACGCTGGATAAGCTTGAAACGGCTCCTGAATATGAAACCTTCCTTGCAGTTGGCGCAGGTAATGATTGGAGCATGTGCTTTGCTAATGAGGCTGACAATGCAAGTGGTATTGTTGCTACAGTAGAAAAGATTTCCGTGGGCGAAACCGTAACGGTAAGCCTTACAATGCCAAAAGAAGTTGATTATACATGGTACCTTGCACCGGTTCTTGTAGCAGAAGGTATTCAGCAGTTAGACTATACAGTGAACTCCATTACAATTGATGGTGCGGAAGTTCTTGATTCTGTAAACTTAGATGCCCGTGAAGAAGGTAACTGGTGGTACGAAGGTACCGGCCCTTACACTGAGACACAGGCGATCCGCCTCGCAGGTGGTTACAATGAGTGGGGCGATAAGTTTATGGCTGAATCCCCGGCAGGTTACACAGAAATTTCTTATACTTATACATTGAACAGCTTAAGCACAGAAGCAGGCGGTAATGTAACAGCAGTAGAGTTACCGGATGAAATCGAAGTATTTATCGGTATCGGTGCTGAAAATGTAGCTGGTGCGTGGGATATGTGTTTTGCAAACGAAGCAGACAATGCCAGCGGCATCATTGCTACAAATGCAATGATTTCCGAAGGAGAAACTGTTACCGTTAAACTTGCAATGCCGAACGAAGTAACCAAAACCTGGTGGATGGCTCCTACTATGGTAGTCGGCGGTGTTGGTTCCATGGATGTTACTGTGGATTCCATTAAGTTCGATGGCCAGGAATATATCCAGGAAGTTGACTTCTCCTTGAATCCTGACAGAGGTATGTGGTGGTATGAAGGTACCGGTAATTACACTGCCGAAGAGTCAATTCGTATTGCAGGTGGTTATAACGAATGGGCAGATAAGTATTTGGAAATCCCGACCGGATGGACAGAACTTGAAATTACTCTTACATTGAACAGCATTGAGCCGGTGGCTCCTACTGTTTCCAATGAAATTGTTTATGATGGCGAGTTCGCTATGTTCCTTGCCGGCACAGCAGAATCTGCAGATCAGGCTTGGGACTGGACCTTTGCAAACGGTTCCACCGATAATGCAGCACTTGTTGGTACAGTGGCAACGGCTAAGGCTGGTGATACCGTAACCATCGGCATTACATATCCGGGTGCAGTTCATCACACATGGTGGTTAGCTCCTACTTTGGTTCTTCCGGAGGAAGAAGATGGAGTTGACAAGTACTTGGTAGATTATACTATTGATAAGGTTACAATCGACGGCGCAGATGTTACCGATAAGATTGACTTATCCTTGAAAGAACAGAAATCCTGGTACGAAGGTACTGAAGATCATCCTGTTACAAGAACGATCCGCCTTGCAGGTGGTTACAACGAGTGGGGCGAACACTTTATTTCCG
>JAZSIB010000280.1:0-3338 GCA_045533585.1 Lachnospiraceae bacterium
GCATTCTGAAGTTTTGTAAAGTCAATCTTAAAATCAGCCGCAGTTTTTTTCACCTTATCTGCCTTCACATATGTAAGTTCTGCACTTGCAAGAACCGCCGGTGCCTTCTCCGGAATATAAAATGATACGGTTGCAGCCGAAGACGCGAATGCCTTTTCCGTTGCGGCAGTTCTCACCTCAAACGTGTACTGTTTTCCCTTCTCAAGCTTTTTGTTCAGTAATTCCTTATCGCTTACCGCTTTCACCAGTTCATCTACAGCAATCACCGACACCTTGGTGTTTGTCTTTGCCGCCGTTTCTTTGCTAAACAGTACCGCGCTTTCTGCCTTCTTATCATATGCACCTATCGTAAGCCAGTCTGTCGTACCATTTTCTTGTACCAGCCGAATCTGCATTCCGTTTTTCAGGCCAATGGTACTCTTTGCAAAATCCATTTTTACAGTCGGTGCCTTTGCGATTTTCGGAATTTTCAGTTTAATCTCTTTTACGAAACGAAACTTACCGTTTTTCGCCCCGGTAACCGTTCCATCTTCCGATACCGACGTTACCTTCGGTCCTGAATTCATACTCAGATACAACGTACCGGTGGATGCCTTGACCATATCCCATGTCACCTGATCAAACGCGAGATAATTTTTCCATTCACCGAAGGGACCTCTTTTCCAGATAAGTCCGTACTGCGTCACCTTCCCGTCTTTATTATCGTCTGCCTTTTCTACTCCTTTTACCTCTAATTTGGCAATAACATCAGCAAGTCCTTTCTTTCCAAGCTTCTCCGTTTTGTAATCCAGTGTAACCTTAAACGATTTTACAACTGCATCTACAACTGCCACAGTATCCGTCGTCACGCTCAGCTTATCCGTCGTCAATGCAACAAACACATCTTTCGTATTGGATGTAGATGAATAATCAATATAGTATTTCGTTCCGTTTTTTGCTGCCGGAATCCATTTGTCCGTCTTTAACCCGCTTTTTTTCTCTGCAGAGCTCACTACCTGATAGTAAACCTGTTTTCCGCTGGTTACCTCTATCATTTCCTCATCATACAACACCGTATGTATGATTCCGTCTGCGCGTGCCTTTACGGTATCCATAGCCCCTACAGCCAGCAACACAAAAACGATTAGAACTATTGCATTTTTAATCTTCTTCATGCAATCCCCTTTCCAACGCATTCCCCTGAATGCTTCCAAATTACTTTTCGCTCTTATTTTACCTCGAACAGAAGATCATTTGCTATCGCATATTCTTCTCCGGCACTCTCCGCTCCTACCATTAGCACCAGATTCTCGCAGCCGTCAAACACACCGTCGCCGATACTCGTTATCTCATCCGGCAGTACAAGCTGTTCCAATGACTCACACCCGCAGAATGCGTACTCTGAGAGTAGCATCAGACCATTGGGAAGATTGATTGTCTGCAGTGCCGTGCAATTCTCAAACACGTTTTCACCGATGGACACCAGCCCTTCCGGAAGCGTCAGCTGTTCCAATGCAGTACAACCATAAAACGCATACGCCTTTATCGTTGTCAGTGTAGACGGAAGCGTCACCTCGCGCAATCCTTCACAGTATTCAAATGCACTTTCTGCGATGTAGCTTACTCCTTCTCCTACCGTCACCTTCGTTATAATCGACATGTCAAATATCATATCGAGGTTACTCGTCTGATACAGGCTCAGCTCGGTAAGATTGTCACAGGCAAAGAATGCATAGTCCTCTATCGTCTTTGCCTTTTCCGGAAGCGCTACCTCCGTAAGCCCGTTGCAAGAGAAGAACGCTGAATCTCGTATCGTTTTCAGTGTAGACGGGAATTCAACCGTCTCAAGACCCACGCAGTTTTCAAATGCATAAGCACCGATTTCCTCCAGTCCCTCCGGCAGACTTATGTGCTTTAACTTCGCAAATCCCTGACACAGATATTCTCCGACTGCAACCACCGGATATCCTTCCTTTGTCGCCGGTATCACAAGCTCCTCTGCCTCTGTATCATATACTTCGCACACGGTAGCCTTTCCATCTACAATATGATAGACAAACTTCTCATCTGCAATCACGATTGGGTCTTCCTCTGTTCCGGCAGCTTCTACGATAATCGTATCACCACCCGGTGTAGGGGATACTGTTGGAGCATCCGTCAGCGTCGTTGGCAGATTCTGTTCCGGTTCCTTATCCGGCAACATCCCTACAGACTCTCCAAAGTCCAGATCCCCGTCGACTGCCTCGCAGGATGCATCCACAGCTCCAACTTCTGCCGCCATCGGTTCATCATGTTTTCCAAACACAAGAATAAGCACAGACAGGATGACACAGAGTGCCATCCCGCCTGCGTATTTAATTTTATATGATTCAATTTTGCATTTTTTCATGCCAACCACCGTGCCTTTCCAGCATCTGCAAAATTTTAAGGATGTATTCCTTTGCGCAGGCACAACATTTGCAAAACAGCCTTCGTTCTCATCGCAGAACAATCTCAGCTTCGCTGAAAGCAAAGATATCATTCAACTCATCTGCAAGGCCCTCCGGTGCATTAACCGTCTTCAACGCATCACAGTATGCGAACATCTCTTTGTCAACCTCTGTAAGTGCTGCCGAAAGTGTTATCTCCTGCAACGCATTGCAGTCATAGAAGCATCTGCTTCCAATCATCACCACAGAATCCGGGATCACAAGGTTCTGTAATGCAGTACAGCCCCAGAACACTTCAAACCCTATCTCTTTCACGCCCTCCGGAATCATAATTTCCTTCAGGCATACACAGTTGCCAAAAGCTTCATCCGGAATCGCCTTCAGATTCGTTGAAAGCGTCACACTCGTAAGTAAAGAACATTCATAGAATGCTGCTGTTCCAATCACGCTTACACTGTCCGGTACAACAATTTTCTGTAACATCTCACAGGAGAAGAACGCTTCTTCACCAATACTCTCCAACGTGGACGGCAAGGTAATATCAATCAGAGAAAAACACTGAGTAAAAGCGTTGTCTCCGATTTTCTTCACACCTTCCGGTATCACTACCTTCGTCAGGTTCTCGCAACCGTAAAACATGGATGCCGGTATCTCTACAAGCCCTGCCGGAAGCTTCACGCTCGTAAGACTCTCCTGATATGCCAGAAGACTCTCTACGGCACTTGTTACCTTGTAATCTGTACCGTCGTAAGCAATCACATCCGGCATGACCACGTCTGTATTCTCCAGACTGTATACACCGGTCGCGGTCGCAGTCTTACTTGCCGCATCCAGCTTATATGTAATACCACCGACAAAATACTCACCGTATTCTTCGCTGAAATATCCGTCTTCATTTTCTGCGTTCTGCGCAGCATCCTCATTTGTTGC
>JAZSIB010000162.1:0-23452 GCA_045533585.1 Lachnospiraceae bacterium
GGTAGACCAGCCGAAGGCAATTCCGTTCCAAAAGATATCCGAGCCGACGATTGCGATGTATTTTGTCGTAAATGACAGCCCGCTTGCAGGAAAGGAAGGCAAGTATGTGACTTCCAGACACCTGCGCAGCCGTTTGTTCGCAGAGCTGAATACGGATGTCAGCCTGCGCGTGGAAGAGACGGATACGACCGAGAGCTTCAAGATATCCGGTCGTGGCGAGCTGCATCTTTCCGTACTAATAGAGAATATGCGCCGCGAAGGCTATGAATTCGCAGTAAGTAAAGCAGAGGTTATTTACCGCAAAGGCGAGCATGGCGAGAAACTGGAGCCGATGGAGCATGCATATCTGGATGTTCCGGAGGAGTGTGCCGGTACCGTCATTGAGAAGCTCAGTACCCGTAAGGGCGAGCTGCTTGGTATGTCTACCTCAAATGGCGGTTCCGTGCGTCTGGAGTTTATGATTCCTGCGCGCGGCCTGATCGGATACCGTGGTGAGTTCCTGACCGATACAAAGGGCAACGGCATCCTGAATACCCTGTTCGAGGGCTATGGTCCGTACAAGGGAGACATCCAGTATCGCAAGCAGGGAAGCCTGATCGCGTTCGAGGATGGCGAAGCGGTTACCTATGGTCTGTACAATGCACAGGAACGCGGTGCACTGTTCATCGGGCCGGGTGAGCGCGTGTACAGTGGTATGGTAGTCGGACAGAATGCAAAGGCAGAGGATATCGAGCTGAATGTCTGCAAGAAGAAGCAGCTGACCAATACCCGTTCGTCGAGTGCGGATGAAGCGCTGCGCCTGACACCGCCGAGGGTTTTGAGTCTTGAGCAGGCACTGGACTTCATCGATACGGACGAGCTGTTGGAGGTAACGCCGAAGAGCCTTCGTATCCGTAAGAAGATATTGGACCCGACCTTGAGAAAGAGAGCGCAACGTTAATGAAAGAAGCGGAGATGAAGCAGGATTCGAATCCGGATATGAGACTTAGCGTATCTCCCGTATGCAAAAAAGATGGAGAAACGTATGCGTTCGTAACGTTTACGGAAGGTGTGCGCAACGCGCAAGAGTTGCGCGTTGCAGAAGGGAAGATACCGGATTGTAAGATAATTTCAAATAAAGGGTTCGACGAAGGCGAAGTCGGGATGCTTGAGATGTATATGAAGCAGAATCTGCTGCAACTGAAGAAGATGGCAGCGGGTATCCGCTTGTTTGATGTGATTACAAAATAGAGTGACAGTAATCATGAAGCCGTCATGTGGGAATATGTACTTTCCCTACATGACGGCTTTTTAGTTTGTAAAATACACTATTGGTTGCGGATAAAACAATCAGCTGAGGTTCAGACGATTCTTCAGAATGCGACCGGAGAGGATGTAGGACACTGCGCCGAGGATGACGTATTCTGAAGCAAGGATGCTAAAGAAGATGAGAATTGCCTTTGTGCCACTCATAAAGATTTCCAGATTATCAAAACCGACACAGAGAAGCATGACTACAAGGAGCACAAGGTTAATAATCTGATTGACTGCGTAGATGATGACATAACCGAGAACCGAACCGATGATTTTATTCTTGCTGATAACCTGACCCAGACAGATAGCAAGGTAAAAGTAGAGCTGCTGGCAAACGGTGGAGATGATAATGGTAACAATCAGAACAGCAACGACCGGTACCGGACTGGCACCATCCGGCATATGAAGCCCTTTCAGAGTGAAGGTGCTAAGGTCTGCTTCGGTAGAGAGAAGGAGAAGGAAACCACCGACGGTAAAGACCAGATTGCACAGCATGGTAACGCTGCCGACAATCAGTTTGGATAACACGAGCTGGTATGAGGTGACAGGCAACGTGAAGCTAAGATATCCTTCGCCGGTCATGAAGTTACGGTAGAAGTGTACGACCGGAAGGCAAAAGATCAGTACACAGGCAACAATCAGGACAATGATACCGGTAGGGAATAAAAGGCTGGAAAAAAGCTGCAACACCGGATTGTCAGAATTGATTGCGCGCATGATATAGGCAAAGAGAACAATGCCGGTTGCAATCGCAAAGACAGGAAACGCAAGTCTCCAAACAGAAATAAAATCGTGCTTTAATAATTTCTTTAACATTTGAACTCCTCTCTGAACAGTGCATCCACTGACATGTTATATTCGTCGCGTAATTCGTCTGCAGAACTGAAACGGGTAACACAGCCCTTGTTTAAGAAAATGACATCATCGAGTACCCGTTCGATATCGGAGATGAGATGCGTGGAGATCAGCACCGAGGCATTTTCCGAATAGTTATTAAGAATGGTCTTCAAGATATAGTCGCGGGAAGCAGGGTCAACACCGCCGATCGGCTCGTCAAGGCAGTAGAGGTCTGCTGCACGGCTCATTACAAGGATGAGTTGGACTTTTTCCTTCATACCTTTGGACAGAGTTCCGAACTTTGCGTTCGGATCAAGCTGCAGGCGGGAGAGCATATCCATTGCTTTTGCTTTGTCAAAGTCGGTGTAAAAGTCTTTGTAATAATCGAGGATGGCTTCGACCTTCTTCCAGCTCGGAAGAGCCAAGGCATCCGGAAGATAAGAGACACGGGCTTTTGTCTCCGGCGACGGTGCCAGTCCATTGATCAGAATCTCACCGGAAGTGGGAGTGAGTAAGCCGTTAATCAGCTTAATCAGTGTCGTCTTGCCGCTGCCGTTCGGGCCGAGAAGTCCTATGATGCGGCCGCGTTCTAAGGTAAGATCTACGTTCTTCAATGCAGGGAAATAAGTATAATTCTTGCTTAGATTTCTGCATTCGAGTAAAGGTTTATCAAATGAATTCATGTTATTCTCCATTCTTGCCGCAGCCCGGAAGTTCAGGTGCAGGCATAAATTAGTCAACGAGCTGAGGTGTTGGAACCTCATGTGATTACTGCTCAAGATATTGCTGAATCAGTGGTACAATTTCTGATTTATCAAGACCGTAGGAATACAGCTTCTGAAGAAAACCTTGAGTCTCAGCTTCCGCGAGTTCCTTACGGGCTTTGGCAATCAGTTGGACATCTTCGGTAACAAATCTACCGTTTGTCCGTTGGGTATAAAGAAATCCGAGCCGTTCGAGCTCACTCAATGCACGCTGCATCGTATTTGGATTGACTTCGGCTTCAAAAGCAAGCTCGCGTACGGATGGCATCTTGTCACCGGGTTTATATTCGCCGGAAAGAATCCGTTGTTTGATGTAATCCATCAACTGTAGGTATACAGTACGTTCGGAGTCAAGTGACCACGGCATAGAAACAACCTCCTTGTGTCATTGTATTAAACACTTAATACAGTAATACACCCAAATGTATGATATGTCAAGAACTTTTTTAGAATTTTTGAATGAATAATACAAAAATAGTGTTGTACAGTTTTTGCTTGAGTTTTTGTAGTGTTCAGTAAACGTAAAACAAGGGGACTCCAGCGTTGCAATATCACATAATGCACTGTTGAAAAGACGATTCGCAGAAAATGTCTCTTTCACCAGTGTGTGAGTGATATGCACGCCGGAGTCCCCTGTGCAATTTAAGAATTTGCGGAAACGCAAGCAAGAACCGATTCAGTTATTTTTGTATGATTCATTAACCGATTACATCGGACATATCGTACATGCCGGCTTCCTTGCCCGCAAGGAACAGGGCTGCCTGAATTGCGCCGTTGCCGAAGATGGCACGGGAATAAGCGGTATGCTTAATCTCGATGACTTCGTCCACACCGGCGAAGATGACTTCATGCTCGCCTACGACGGAGCCGCCACGTACAGCAGAGATGCCGATCTCATTCTTCGGACGGATTTCACGGCGGGTGCTGCGGTCATATACGTATTCGTATTTCTCCGGAAGAGCATCGTTGATGGCATCGGCAAGAGCAAGTGCTGTACCGGACGGAGCATCGAGCTTCATCTTATGATGACGCTCTACGATGTCAACGTCGAAGCCTGCGCCGGTCAGCATCGCGGAGATGTCCTTCAACAGTTTGATTACGGTATTGATACCCATGGACATATTTGCAGAGCGCAGGATAGCGATCTGCTTGGATGCAGCGTCTACGTCAGCGAGCTGCTGCTCACTCAAACCGGTGGTGCAAAGTACGATGGGAAGCTTTTCGCCGAGTGCTGCGCTTAAGAATTCATCAAAGTTTTTCGGGGATGCAAAGTCGATGATAACATCGGCTTTTTCTAGTTTACCTGCCTTACTGTCTGCGATGCAGTCCGTAAGTGTCTGATATACGGGATAATCATTCTTCTGTTCGTCATACAGGTCAATGCCTGCAATAATGCGGCAGTTGTCGAGTGCTGCCACCAGACCGCTGATGACCTGACCCATGCGGCCGTTACAGCCGCGCATAATGATATTTGTCATTGTTATTGCCCTTTCTTATTAAATAAGTCCGAGTGCCTTCAGTTCCTTTGCAAGGATTGCTGCGTTGGCATCTTCCATCTCGGTAAGCGGAAGACGAAGGGAGCCAACGTTCCAACCCATCAGATTCATTGCTTTCTTCACCGGAATCGGATTTACTTCGCAGAAGAGAGCCTTGATGAGCGGCAGGTACTTTAACTGCAGCTCGAGACTGCCCTTGGTATCGCCTGCAAGGAACTTCGCAACGATATCGTGGGTATCGCGCGGAGCAACGTGGGAGAGTACGGAGATAACGCCTTTACCGCCTGCGGACAGAAGCGGAACAATCTGGTCGTCGTTGCCGGAGTACAGGTCGAGCTCGCCGTAGCAAAGAGCCATGGTCTTCATAATCTGCTCGATGTTGCCGGTAGCGTCCTTCATACCTACGATGTTGTCATATTCCTTAATAAGCTGTGCGGTGGTTTCCGGATTAATATTGCAGCCGGTTCTTCCCGGGATGTTGTAGAGGATAACCGGAATGTCAACCGCCTTAGCTGCTGCACCGAAGTGTGCCATAAGTCCCTTCTGGGTTGCTTTGTTGTAATACGGGGAAACCAAAAGAAGTGCGTCTGCGCCGACTCTTGCCGCTTCTTTGGAAAGAAATACTTCGGTTTCGGTGCTGTTGGAACCTGCGCCTGCGATAATCGGTACGCGCTTCTTGGTGTGCTGTACTGCAAAAGAAATGGTTTCAATGTGTTCGTCGTGACTCATCGTAGATGCCTCACCGGTCGTGCCGCAGATAACGAGTGCGTCAATGCCGTTTGCAATCTGGTCGTCGATGAGTCTGCCCATCTCGTCGTAATTTAATGAACCGTCTGCGTTCATCGGAGTGATGAGTGCGGTTGCTGCGCCTGTAAATACTGCCATGTCTGTAATCTCCTTTTTGCTTGTAATAGAATATGTAAGTTTCAACAAAGGTACCCGGTTGCCGCATTCGTTTTGCTGCATGAGAACCAATATGCAGAAAACGAAAAAAGAAAAGCCGGCACCGAGCCGACCCAAAGAATTAATGCGTATTACAATTCTTCAGGTAGCTCTCCACCGAATAACGGTGACAGTCGGACGGCTCTTAACCGTACAACCAGATTGCAAAACTGCAGGGGTTTTGTAATCTTCGGCAAATCATCCTTTCCTCTGTAATCGTATATGCCTGACATATCAAACAGAGTACTGATAATCAATGCGCCTCTACCATGTATTTTGTTAGAAGTGAATATAGCATTGAGTCAGCAGGTTGTCAAGCGTAAATTTTTGAACTGAATGCAATTTGCATGCTATACCATAGTTTTTGCAGGGTTCTGCGGGACGGACGGGCAACTGTAAGTTTCGGTAAAGTATAAAATTTGCCATGTTTTCAAGCCGGTTGTCTCTTGAAGTTTTAAATAGATGGTGCTAAAATCACCTTATTCACAACATAGGACAAATGTCTTATGTTAGAATGGAGGAACTTATGAAAAATATCGCATTGTTAAGTGGCGTAATTGATTTGAAAGCAATCTGGAACCAGTTCTGGCCGACTGCAATGGATTTTCTGATGGACCTGATTGTTGCATTGGTAATTCTGTTTGTGGGGAAGTTTTTAATTAAGCTGGTTGTAAAAGCAGTTTGCAAGATTATGGAGCGCGCGCATGTGGAACGCAGCGTGTCCGGATTCGTTAAATCCTTATTGAAAATTGCACTTTATATCGTGCTTGTGATTGTAGTTGCGGCAGTACTTGGTATTCCTACCGCATCCCTGATTGCATTGCTTGGTTCTGCCGGTCTTGCAATCGGTCTTGCATTGCAGGGAAGTCTTTCCAACTTCGCAGGCGGTGTGCTGATTCTGGTGCTGAGACCGTTTGTTGTTGGTGATTTTATTGATACCCCGATGGGTACGGGTACTGTTACGAATATTGATATATTTTATACCAGAGTAAATACTCCGGATAATCGTGTAATCATTATCCCGAACGGTACGCTGTCGAACAGCAGCATTACCAATGTATCCAAAGAGCCGACTCGTCGTATCGACCTTGTTATCGGTGCAGGCTACCAGGATGATATCAATAAGGTAAAGGCGTTGCTTCAGGGTATCGTAGACGAACTCGGAGAGCGCAGTGTACAGCCGGCAGATATCTTTGTGAGCAACTATGCAAGCAGTGCAGTAGAATACACATATCGTATCTGGGTAAAGGCAGAGGATTACTGGACCATCCGCGCAGAAGTGATGCAGCGTGTGAAGGAAGTGTTTGATGCAAATGGCGTAACCATTCCGTTCAATCAGTTGGACGTTACAATCGTAAATAAGTAATTATCAGTAAGTAATAGTAGTTACAAGCAATTGTAGACAGATGATTAATACGCAAGTCCTTTTGAGCGGTCTATGAATAACGTTTTTGTGAATATTCAGAAATGTTAAAATCATAACACTTGAAAGGACTTGATTTATATGAAATCATGTGATATATTCGAGAGAAAATAAATCAGAGAGCGCTTGAAACGTTCCCGGAACGGAGGGAGTTATGGAAAAGAAAAACATTGACTGGTCAAGTCTCGGATTTGGCTATGTTCAGACTGATATGCGCTATGTATCGAACTTCAAGAACGGTGCATGGGACGAAGGCGGACTTACCGCTGATGCAAATGTTGTATTAAATGAGTGTGCAGGTGTACTGCAGTATGCACAGACTGTATTTGAGGGTCTGAAGGCATATACTACAGAAGACGGACATATCGTTACCTTCCGTCCGGACCTCAACGCAGACCGTATGATCGAATCTGCAAAGCGTCTTGAGATGCCGGTGTTCCCGAAGGAACGTTTCTTAGATGCAGTTGATCAGGTGGTAAAGGCAAATGCTGCTTATGTTCCGCCGTTTGGCTCCGGTGCATCCCTTTACTTAAGACCGTATATGTTCGGAACCAATGCGGTTATCGGCGTTAAGCCGGCAGAAGAGTACCAGTTCCGTATTCTGGCTACTCCGGTTGGACCTTACTTCAAGGGCGGCGTTAAGCCGTTGACTCTTCGTGTATGTGATTTTGACCGTGCAGCACCGAACGGAACCGGTCATATTAAGGCAGGTCTGAACTATGCAATGAGCTTACACGCTATCGTATCTGCACATGAAGAAGGTTATGATGAGAATATGTATCTGGATGCGAAGACCAGAACCAAGGTAGAAGAGACCGGCGGTGCGAACTTCCTGTTTGTAACCAAGGATGGCAAGGTTGTTACTCCGAAGTCCTCCACCATCCTGCCGTCCATTACCCGTCGTTCCCTGATTCAGGTAGCACAGGAGTACTTGGGACTCGAAGCAGAAGAGAGAGAGATCTTTGTAGAAGAGCTTCCGGATATGGCTGAGTGCGGTCTTTGCGGTACTGCAGCAGTTATTTCCCCGGTTGGCAAGATTGTTGACCATGGCAAGGAGATCTGCTTACCGAGCGGTATGACCGAGATGGGTCCGGTTACCAAGAAGCTTTATGAGACTCTTACCGGTATCCAGATGGGCAAGATTAAGGCTCCGGAAGGATGGATCCGTACCATCTGCTAACTTGACAAATAGCGATTTGTACGATATATTCAACAAGAAGATATTAAGAAAAAGCTGTGAATTCGGAACCAGTAGTCCGAACTTCTCCGTCAGAGAGAATCCGCCGTCGGCTGAAAGCGGATTTCGGTAGGAGGTCCGGTACGAATTTCGCCGAAGGAGCTGTCACTGTGAAACCGGTCCGGAAGCAGTGACCGGTATGATACCGTTAACATCATCAAAGATTCGTTGGCTGAAATACATCATCAACGGATGAATTCGGGTGGTACCACGATGCGCTCTCGTCCCGTGACGAGGGCGCTTTTTATA
This sequence comes from Lachnospiraceae bacterium, assembly GCA_045533585.1. Taxonomy (GTDB): domain Bacteria; phylum Bacillota; class Clostridia; order Lachnospirales; family Lachnospiraceae; genus SZUA-448. Next base: position 8,242 of record JAZSIB010000162.1, read on the forward strand.
TTCTTAAATGTAACAGTAGAAATCAATATGAGAGCCTCGGGCGTGCGTTTTGAACAAAATACGTCAGAGAAAACGCTCTCAGAAAGAAGGAGACAATGTTAGACATCGTAGCAAATGTAAAAAATGATTTTGACAAAGCGCTTGCTGCCGTGAAAACACAGGATGAACTGGAAGCGCTTCGCGTACAGTTCCTTGGTAAGAAAGGTGCGGTAACGGAAGTTCTCAAAGGTCTGAAAGACATGGACGTTGAGACCAAGAAGCAGGTTGGTCAGGAGATGAATATCCTGAAGAACGAGATTGACACCGCAATTCGTGAGTATGGAGCAAAGTTGGAAGAAGAAGCGTTCCGCATTAAGATGGAGCAGGCGGAGAAGTTCGACTTTACGATTCCTTCGGATGATGCAGAAGGCAGTCTGCATCCGATTACCATTGTACAGCGCCAGATTGAAGACATCTTCAAGAGCATGGGCTTTATCATTGAAGACGGTCTTGAGATTCAGACCGAGTACAACAACTTTGAGGCAGTAAACATCCCGAAGCACCATCCGGCGCGTGATATGCAGGATACCTACTACCTGAGCAACGGTCAGCTCTTAAAGACACATACTTCTGCAGCGCAGAACTACATTATGCGAAAATACGGTGCACCGGAACCGGGCAAGCCGCTGCGTGTATTGTTCCCGGGACGTTGCTTCCGTAATGAAAACATTGATGCATCCCATGAAAACACCTTCTTCCAGATGGAGGGTATGATGATTGGTGATAACATCTCCATCTCAAATCTGATTTACTTCATGAAAGTTCTGCTTTCCGAGGTATTTGAACGCGACGTGAAGGTTCGTCTGCGTCCGGGCTTCTTCCCGTTTGTGGAACCGGGATTTGAACTTGATATCAACTGCTTAATCTGTGGTGGTAAGGGATGTCCGACCTGTAAGCAGTCCGGTTGGCTCGAACTCCTGCCCTGTGGTATGATTCATCCGAACGTGCTCACGATGGGTGGAATTGATCCGGAGAAGTACACCGGCTTTGCATTCGGTCTTGGTCTTACCAGACTTGCGATGATGAAGTACGGTATCAAGGATATCCGTGTACTGAACAGTGGTAATATCAAGGCGTTAAAACAGTTCAAATAATCGTAAAGACGCGTATATAGAAAAATAGAAGGAGAATCAGCATGTATATATCAATGAACTGGATTTCGGACTTTGTTGATCTGTCCGGAGTTGATTTGAAGGAGTTAATCGGACGCTTCACGCTGGCAACGGCCGAAGTAGAAGATATTTATGAATATGGTAAGGATATTCAGGATGTTGTGGTTGGACAGATTGTCAGCCTTGAGGATCATCCGAATTCCAAGAAACTTCACCTCTTGAAGGTGGATAACGGTACGGAAATCGTAGATTGTGTCTGCGGTGCACCGAATGCAGTAGCCGGTGCCAAGGTTGCATTTGCAAAGGCCGGCGGCTGTGTAAAGGGCATGGCTATCAGCGAAGCAATGGTAGGCGGATACAAGAGCTGCGGTATGTGCTGTTCGGAGAAGGAGCTGGGTATCAGCGAAGATCATAGCGGTATCATCATCTTTGATGACAGTATGGTAGTCGGCACGAATCTGAAGGATATCATGCCGCTTGAAGATACCGTGTTTGAAGTAGACAACAAGTCTCTGACGAACCGTCCGGACCTCTGGGGACATTGCGGTATTGCGAGAGAATTGGCAGCATTGTTAAATCGTCCCTTAAGAAAACTGGAAGTAACCGATACTTCTGCATACGCAGCGCTTCCGGCAGTGGACATGGCAATCGAGACCGACCTTTGCTATCGTTATTCTTGTATTGGTGTATCCAATGTAACCAAGAACGTATCTCCTTATGAGATGAAGATTCGTCTGATGTACTGTGGACAGAGACCGATTAACCTGCTTGCCGACCTGACCAACTATCTGATGATGGAACTTGGTCAGCCGATGCATGCATTTGATAAAGATAAGGTAGAGAAGATTCGTGTTAAGACCTTTGACACTGAGAAGAAGTTTGTAACGCTTGACTCCACCGAGCGCAGCATTGAGCCGGGCATCATGATGATCTGTGATGGTGATGAACCGGTAGCCGTAGCAGGTATCATGGGCGGTCTGCAGTCCGAGATTGAGGAGAATACAACGAACCTTCTTCTGGAGTCTGCAAACTTTGACGGGGTATCCGTGCGTAAGAGTGCCACCAAGCTTGGTATGCGTACCGAGGCGAGTGCACGTTATGAGAAGACCCTTGACCCGGAACTGACCGTACCGGCAATCGAGAGATTCTTAAATCTTCTTTTAACTATCGACCCGGACGCAAAGGTGATTACTTCCCTTACGGACAGCTATCGCAAGCATTATGATACGATCAGCTTCAGCTTCGACAAGGCATACGTTGATAAGTACACCGGTATTGATATCAGTGCGGATCAGATTGAGAAGACTTTATCTGCATTGGAGTTTGGCGTGACCCGTAACGGAGATCAGTTTGAAGTAGTGGTACCGTCCTTCCGTGCAACAAAGGACGTTACCATCAAGGCAGATATCATCGAAGAGATTACCCGTGTATACGGCTATGATAACTTTGATCTTAAGTCGACGGATAGCTTGCTGGCACCGGTAAGACCGGATAAGGCAAGAGAAAATGAGTACCGTATCAAGCAGCTTCTTGCTGACGAGTACGGTTACAACGAAGTACACAGTTACATCTGGTACGATAACAAGCTGAACAAGGAACTTGGCATCGAGGTAGACGGTGACGTTCGTATCGTTAACTCCGAGCTTTCGGATAATGATGTGATCCGCCGTACCATCCTGCCGACTCTGCTTGGCTTTGTATCGAAGAACTGTGACACCAATCCGGAAATCAAGATGTTCGAGATTGGTCGTGTTGTCCGCGGTATGAAGGAAGACGGCCTTTGCAATGAGCGCAAGGTACTGAGCCTTGTGGCTGCATCCAAGACAAAGTCTGAAAACCAGCTCTTAAAAGACGTGAAGAAAGTAGCAGATTCCCTGATGCTTGGTCTTAAGAATAAGAACTTTGAGTACAAGCAGTTAGAGCTTGCTGATATTGAGGCGGATGCAGATCTGATTAAGGCAATCCCGACGAAGCTCCTGCATCCGAAGAACTCTGCACTGCTTGCAGCAGACGGCAAGGTGCTCGGCTGCATCTCCGTACTGAATCCGCGTGTTGCCGACAAGATTGACAAGAAGCTTCATGTGGCAGTATTGGAGCTTGACTATGCAGACTTTGCAGATGTCGAGCCGGTTGCTGTTACTTATAAGGAGCTGTCCAAGTTCCCGGGCATCAACATCGACTTAAGCGTATTGGTGGACGAAGGCACGAATTTCGGCACCATCCGTGATATCGTTATGGCATACGAATGCGAAGAACTTCGTGACTGTATTTTCGTAGACTTGTTCAAAGATGACAGCATCGAAGCTGGCAAGTGCAGTATGACCGTGCGCATGCAGTTCGTATCCTACGAGCAGACGCTGGCGCTCGATACCGTAAATGCACATAAGCAGAACATTCTGGATGCACTGAACGCGAAGGGATATTCTTTGAGAATGTAGAGGGTGATTGGATGAAAAAAGTTTACGTATTCTTGGCAGACGGATTTGAAGAAATCGAAGGCTTAACCGCAGTGGATATCCTGCGTCGTGCGGATATCGAGACAGTGATGGTATCCGTGATGGGGCGTGAAGTAGTAGAAGGCGCACATGGGATTAAGGTGACGGCTGACGGACTCTATGATGCAGTGGAAGCGGCAAGCAATAACTTTGCCGATGCAGATATGCTGGTACTTCCGGGCGGTGGAAAGGGCACCGAGATTCTGTATTCTACCGAGAAACTTTGCAAGAAGGTCTGTGAAGCGGCAGAAGCCGGAATCTATCTTGCTGCCATCTGTGCAGCACCGAGTGTGTTCGGAAGACTCGGTCTCTTAGAAGGCAAGAAAGCAACCTGTTATCCGGGTTTTGGCGACCGGATGCCGGGCTGTGCGGTACAGGATGCATCCGTAGTGCAGGATGGTAAGTTTATCACGGCACGCGGTATGGGCGCGTCCATTGAATTCGCATTGAAGCTGGTAGAAGTGCTGGATACCAAGGAGCATGCGGACATGATTGGCGCAGCGATTCAGGATGAACGCTATCTGTAGCCATGAATCTCTCTGCGCAGACAGAAAAGAAGGAACAGGTTGGGGAGGACGAGAACTGCATTGAGCAGGTCGGATATCGCAAAGATCAGCTCCAACGACAATAAAAAACCAAGAAAAATGCTTAGCATATAAGCGAGACGAAGGGCAGCGACAAAGTGCTTTCCATCTTTGAAGAAGAGAAGGGAAAGCTGAGTGGCTGCCTTTTCTGCGATATAGTACCAGCCGATCAGGGTAGCAAACGCAAACGCGCACAGGGAAAGGTCGAGCAGAGAACGTCCGAGGGGAAGAGCGGAAAAAGCAGCATGTACCAGTTCACCGGCGGGGAACTGTCCGGGATCGAAACCGCCCTGCAAGGCACTACTGACAATGACGAGTCCGGTGAGACCGCACATGACAACGGTATCCCAAAAGGTGGCGCTCATGGAGATAAGCCCCTGTCTTTCGGCGCTGTCCTGACTATCCGAAGCAGCGACAGCCGCAGAACCGAGTCCTGCCTCGTTTGTGAACAGACCACGGGCGATGCCGTAGCGAAGTGCGAGCTGTATGCTGCCGCCCAGGATGCCGGCGCCGACAGAGCGAAAACCGAAGGCAGAGCTTACAATAAGCGAGATGGCAGGGAACAGGGTGGAACGATTTAAGAACAGGAGAAACAGGCAGGCGGCAAAGTAGAACAATGCCATAAACGGAACCAGACGCATACAGAAACTGCTGACCAGTTTTCCACCACCGTTGATGATAAAGCCGACCAGGGCCGCAACCAGGATACCACATACTGACAAGAGCAAAAAAGAATTGCGTGGAAAAAGATGTAGTCCGGTTCCGGATTCCTGAAGGACTGCAGAGGTGGTTGCACTCATGCCGAGTCCGGCTGCCAACAGGCAGAAGGAATATAAAAAAGAAAGAAACGGTTTGCGAAGATGCGTATGGAATGCAACCATCGGACCGGACAGGCGGGTTCCGTCCGGCAGAACCCGTTGATAGCGTGTCCCTAAGAAGGTCTCTGCGTAAGTGGTTGCCATGCCGAAAATTCCGGTCAACCAGCACCAGAAGACGGCTCCGGCACCGCCGAGTGCAACAGCGGTAGAGATGCCAACGATATTGCCGGTACCGAGCGTGGCGGCCAGTGTAGTAGTGAGTGTACGGAAAGAAGCTTTTGACGTGCCGAGAGAAAAGCGGATTGCTTTTCCGGTATGACGCTGGATGAAAGCTGTATGGAAGGTAAAATAAAGATGAGTGGCACACAGCAGGACAAGCATGGGGCCACTCCAAAGAAAAAGATTTAATTTATTTATGAAATAAAGAATCGTATCCATAGGTCGCCTGCATGTTTTTTATATAAATATGCAGTATGGATAGTGGATTATTCGTTATTGTTCGGCGTTGATTTCAAACACCTTGAAACGGTCATAGATGATATCAAACTGCTCTTTTATTTTCATATAGAGGCCCATCGTTTCTTCGCGTTGCTCTTCAAAATCCATCATGATGGTATTCATATTCTTGATGGTATAGGCAACAACGGTAGAACAGAGCTTGCCTTTGATGGCTTCCTCGTGAATAATCTTTGCAATCTTGCTGAGCTCATAACTGTCTTTGTAGCTTCGTTTCTGATAGAGTGCGCTTAAGATATCAGCGACTGCGATGATGCGCTGGGGTTTGGTCAGTTCGTCACCGGACAGACCAAGCGGATAGCCGGTACCATCCAGCTTCTCGTGATGGCGGACTGCAATCTGCAATACGTTGTTGTCCACGATGCCGCGCAATATATTATCCGTGTGGGTAACATGGGTACGCATGATCTCCATCTCAGTCTCGTCCAGACGGTTCGGTGATTCCAGGATAGAGAGCGGAATCATAATCTTGCCGATGTCGTGGAGCAGTGCACCGTAATATAAGTCTTCTGCTTCGGAGGCGCTAAGGCGCATAAGTCTTCCGAGCTCGGAAGCAAAAGCAGTGGTACCTAAAGTATGGAGTACCGTAACTTCGCTACGGAAGTCGATGGTATAGATAAGGAGCTTCAGATAGCCGCGAATCTCTTCTTCGGAGAATTTGCGAAGACTGAGTAACGCATCCAGTTCCTTCAGATAACTGCCGTCTTTGATTTTGGCATTGATACGGTATTTTTCATCGGCCTCCTCAAAAAGCCTCTGGGAACGGGCAGAGAATTCGACATTGCGCTGTTCTTCAAAATAAATGCGCGGAACCTGCATGCCGTTTTTGTAAAGACGGGTGTAGGTATCGTGTTTGTCGGCAAATGCAAGGTGCTCACAGAGCTTCATATAGGGACTTTCAATCTGGTTATGCTTGTTGTAATCGAGATGATGGTAGAGCACAACGTCTGCTTTGTCCTGCAGCGGAGACAGATAGCGCAGGAAAAGATAGCCGTATACGGAGTGTTCCCATACATTATTTAATTCGTAATCGGCAAGACGACCGGTTATTTCCTCACGAAACAGACCGATATCGTGTAAAATGCCGACCATGGTATAGTCAATAATATCTTCCAGAGAATAAGAGCCTTCGAATTGCAGCATTTTAAATAAAGTATATCCGACAATCTGGCTGTGCCGCATAACCTTGGCACTTACAGTGGTCAACGTTTTGCAAATAATCCGGTAAACATCGCTGCTGTTGATGACTGCCATGGGAACGCTCCTTTCTCATAAAATTAAAAAACCGCCTTCGTATTTATTGACGACAACGCAAATAATTATACAAGGGTTTTTATAATAAAGCAAGTATCTTTCCTGTTATTACCTCACATAGAATTTGTCCGTGAGGTAACAATATGTTCAGACAGGTGAGAACGAAACAACCGGTGATTCTGAGGATGAAGCGGTTGGGGCGCAACCGCTTGTCAGGGAATCACCGGTCTGTTGCCGGTGTAAGGAACAGGATGGAATATCCGGTCCGGGCAGCAGCCGGTTTCCGAGAAAACGACATGTTGTCAAGAGACAACAGAAAGGAGAATATTATGTCGAATTCTAATTCCGGTAGTAGCAACAGAGCAACTGTTCCGCAGGCAAGAGAAGCGTTAAATCGTTTCAAGATGGAAGTTGCAAACGAAATCGGTGTTCCGCTTAAGGAAGGCTATAACGGCGACCTGACCAGTGCACAGAACGGTTCCGTTGGCGGTGAGATGGTTCGTCAGATGATCCGTCGTCAGGAAGAAGCTATGTCTAACGGCAGCAAGTAATTAAAAAGACTTCTTCGGGAAAAAATAAGAAAAGCGGCAGGGACTGCAAGGTGCGGTTCCTGTTGTTTTTTAGCCTGTTGTTTTGATGAAGTTTTTCTTGATTTACATAATAAATGTGATAAAATGTCAGACGTAACAGAATAGTGCTTGTATCAACGAGAGATTGATTGAATAATATATAGTTGCGACATAAAGCACAGAAAGAGGCATATATGGGCAAGTATTTCGGCACGGACGGATTCCGTGGTGAAGCCAATGTGAATCTGACCGTAGAGCATGCATTTTTGGTAGGCAGATACATTGGATGGTATTTCGGACAGGAGCACAAGGCGCAGGTGGTTATCGGCAAAGATACCAGACGCTCCAGTTATATGTTTGAGTATGCACTGGCAGCAGGAATTACAGCAAGCGGCGCGGATGCGTATCTTCTGCATGTAACAACGACGCCGAGTGTATCGTATGTAGTAAGAACGGAGCAGTTTGACTGCGGTATCATGATATCGGCAAGCCATAATCCGTTCTACGACAACGGCATCAAGCTGATTGGCGGCAATGGCTGTAAGATAGACGCTGAGATAGAACAGAAGATAGAAGCATACATCGACGGTGACCATGATTCTGTTCCGCTGGCAAAGCGAGAGAATATTGGACGTACCGTAGACTATTCCATCGGAAGAAACCGTTATGTCGGTTATCTGATTTCGCTTGCGACCCGTTCCTTTAAGGACAAAAAGGTCGGACTTGACCTGTCGAACGGCTCGGCAACTACGATAGCAAAGGGTGTGTTTGACGCACTCGGAGCAAAGACCTATGTGATAGGCAATGAGCCGGATGGCACCAATATCAACCGCGGTTGTGGTTCTACCCATATCGAGAACCTGAAGGCGTTCGTGGTAGAGAAGGGACTAGATGTCGGATTTGCATACGACGGTGACGCAGATCGCTGTCTGGCAGTGGACGAAAAAGGAAATGAAATCGACGGTGACACCATTATGTTCATCTGCAGCGCTTATCTGCAGGAGCATGGCGAGCTGGAACACGATACTCTGGTGGCAACCGTTATGTCGAACCTCGGTCTGTTCAAAGCGCTGGAGAAGAAGGGAATCAAGATTATCCAGACAGCAGTCGGTGACAAGTATGTCACGGAAGAGATGATGGAACACGGCTATAGCCTCGGTGGAGAGAATTCCGGACACATTATCTTCAGCAAGCATGCAGTAACCGGTGACGGTATTCTGACTTCCCTGAAGCTGATGGAAGTGATGTTAGAGTCGAAAAAGACGCTTTCCGAGCTGAATACCATGAAGAAGTATCCGCAGCTTCTGAAAAACATCCGTGTGAAAGATAAGGTGACGGCAAGAGAGGATGCGGACGTGAAGGCAGCAGTAGATGCAGCTGCAGCAGCACTGGAGGGTGACGGACGTATCCTCGTAAGAGAGAGCGGCACGGAACCGTTGGTACGCGTTATGGTGGAGGCATCGACCGATGAACTCTGTCAGAAATATGTGGATTCCGTGATTGACGTGATTATTGCCAAAGGTCACGCTGCAGAGTAAAAAAAGTACTGGAAATACCAAGAATAGTATGTTATAATACCATGCAGTATGTCGCGAGAAAGCGACAAGCATTTCTAAGGAGGAACTACCATGAGTTTCAAGATCGAAGATCTCGAGAAGAAAAATATGAAGAAGCTGGTGATTGAAGTACCGGCAGCAGAGTTTGAAGCAGCAATTGAAAAGGCATACCAGAAGAATAAGAATAAGATGAATATTCAGGGCTTCCGTAAGGGCAAAGCTCCGAGAGCACTGATTGAGAAGATGTACGGTGCAGGCGTTTTCTATGAAGATGCAGCAAACAGCCTGATTCCGGATGCATATTCCGCAGCAGCGAAGGAAAGCGGTCTTGAAATCGTATCCAGACCGGACATCGACGTTACCCAGATTGAGAAGGGCAAAGACTTTATCTTTACCGCTACGTTCGCAGTAAAGCCGGAAGTTAAGCTTGGCCAGTACAAGGGTATCGAAGTAGAAGCAGTTAAGGTAGAAGTTACCGACGAGGAAGTTGCAGCAGATCTTGAGAATGCACGTCAGCAGCAGGCTCGTATGATTACCGTAGAAGACCGTCCGGTACAGGATGGCGATATCGCAACCATCGATTACGAAGGATTTGTTGACGGTGTTGCATTTGAAGGCGGCAAGGCAGAGGGTCACGCACTTACCATCGGTTCCCACTCCTTCATCGATACCTTCGAAGAGCAGCTCATCGGCAAGAAGATTGGTGAAGATGTAGAAGTAAACGTAACCTTCCCGGCAGAGTACCATGCAGCAGAGCTTGCAGGTAAGCCGGCACTTTTCAAGGTTGCAATTAAGGGCATTAAGTGCAGAGAGCTTCCGGAGCTGAACGATGAATTCGCACAGGAAGCATCTGAATTTGATACTTTGGATGAATACAAGGCTGATATTAAGGCAAAGATTCAGACAAGAAAAGAAAAAGAAGCTGAGTCTGCAAAGCGCGAAGCTGTAATCACCAAGATTATCGAGAACGCTGAGATGGATATTCCGGAAGCTATGGTTGAGAATCAGAAGATGCAGATGCTCGAGGATTTCGAGATGAGACTTCGTTCCCAGGGTCTTAGCATTGAGCAGTATATGCAGTTCACCGGCATGACCGCAAACAAGTTCATGGAGAGCATGGCTCCGCAGGCACTTAAGGATATCCAGTATCGTCTGGTACTTGAGGCAATTGCAAAGGAAGAGAAGATTGAAGTAGAAGACAGCGAGCTCGATGCTGAGTATCAGGCAATCGCTGACACCTACAACATGCCGCTTGACAAGGTTATGAGCGTAATCGGCGAGGAAGAGATTATCGGTCTTAAGAAGGACGTTGCAGTAAGAAAGGCAGCAGACCTTATCCTTGCAGAAGCAGTTGTAAAGTAATAAGGAGAAACATATGGGTTATTTAGTACCTACCGTATTAGAGCAGACCAGTCGTGGGGAGCGTTCTTATGATATCTATTCCCGCCTTTTGAAGGAGCGTATTATCTTCTTAAGCGGAGAGGTAACGGATGATTCCGCTTCCCTGATTGTAGCACAGCTGTTGTTCCTTGAGTCGGAGGACCCGAGCAAGGACATCCAGCTTTATATTGACAGCCCGGGAGGTTCTGTGTCCGCAGGTCTTGCCATCTTCGATACGATGAACTACATCAAGTGTGATGTGGCTACCACCTGTATCGGTATGGCAGCGAGCATGGGTGCATTCCTTCTGGCAGCAGGCGAGAAGGGCAAGCGTTATGCCCTGCCGAATGCAGAAGTGATGATTCATCAGCCGCTGGGTGGTGCCAGAGGTCAGGCAACGGAGATTCAGATTGCAGCTGAGCATATCCTGAAGACCCGTGACCGTTTGAACCGTATTCTCGCAGAACGTACCGGAAAGTCGGTAGAAGAGATTGCGGCAGCAACCGAGCGTGACAATTTCCTGTCCGCACAGGAAGCATTGGAATTCGGTCTGATTGACAGCATTCCGACAAAGCGTGCATAAGCAGTGAATCAGGCATGTAAGGAAAGGAATTACATTTGGCTAACAAATCAGATGACAACAAAAACTTTGCCTGCTCGTTTTGTGGTAAGACACAGCAGCAGGTACGCAAGCTGATTGCAGGACCGAACAGTGTATATATCTGCGATGAGTGTATTGAACTTTGCGCTGAGATTATTGAAGAAGAGTTTGATGAGATGCCGGGTCAGGATATCATTGACAGCGATATCAATCTCTTAAAGCCGAAGGAAATCCGCGCGTTCTTAGACCAGTATGTCATTGGTCAGGATGAGGCAAAGAAGGCACTTTCCGTAGCAGTATATAATCACTACAAGAGGGTTCTCTCCGGGCAGGACGGAGATGTTGAGCTGCAGAAGAGCAACATCTTAATGATTGGTCCAACCGGTTCCGGTAAGACCTATCTTGCACAGACGCTTGCTAAGATATTAAATGTTCCGTTTGCGATTGCAGATGCGACCGCACTGACGGAAGCAGGCTATGTCGGCGAAGACGTGGAGAATATCCTGTTGAAGCTGATTCAGGCTGCGGATTTTGATATTGACCGTGCGCAGTATGGCATTATCTATATCGATGAGATTGACAAGATTACCAGAAAAGGCGAGAACGTGTCCATTACCCGTGATGTATCCGGTGAGGGCGTACAGCAGGCATTGCTGAAGATACTCGAAGGAACCGTGGCTTCCGTGCCGCCGCAGGGTGGCAGAAAGCACCCGCAGCAGGAGTTTATTCCGATTGATACGACGAATATCCTGTTTATCTGCGGAGGAGCGTTCGACGGTCTGGAGAAGATTGTGGAGACCCGTATCGGTCAGAAGTCCATGGGCTTCAATGCCGAAGTGTCGAGCCGTCTGAATATGGATATCGGCGACTTGTTCCGTCAGGTATTGCCGCAGGATCTTGTGAAATTCGGTATGATTCCGGAGTTTGTCGGTCGTGTTCCGGTAACGGTAGCACTCGATATGCTGACGGAGGACGCACTGGTACGTATCTTGTCCGAGCCAAAGAATGCATTGACAAAGCAGTACGCGAGATTGTTTGAGCTGGAAGATGTAGAGCTTGAGTTCGAAGAAGACGCGTTGAAGAAAATAGCAAAACAGTCCTTTGAACGTAAGACCGGTGCGAGAGGTCTGCGCGCCATCATGGAGAAACTGATGATGGATGCGATGTACGAAGTGCCGAGCGAAGAGGACGTTGTAAAATGTATCGTAACCGCAGACTCGGTGGACGGAGATACCAAGCCGGAGCTGATTCGCGGAGAGAAGCAGGTACGCAGAAAGCCTGTAGGGAAAGCACCTGCACGCAAGCGTACAAGCGAAAGCGCATAAAACTAAGGGGGTGTCACATTTGTGACAGCCCCGTGTTTGTATATAAAGGAGTTACAGATGGAAAGTATTGTGCAGCTGCCGATGGTGGCATTGAAGAATACGGTGATTATGCCGGGGATGCTGATACATTTTGATATCAGTAATCCGGCGAATATCAAGGCAGTTGAGGTTGCAATGAAGACAAAGCAACAGGTATTTCTGATTGCCCAGAAGAACCCGGATGCGGAAGAACCGGACCGTATGGATCTGTATACGACGGGAACCATTGCGGTGGTGAAGCAGATGATAAAGCTTCCGGGACAGGTACTGCGTGTGTTGGTTTATGGTGTACGCAGGGCAATTCTTGATGACATTCTGACGCGGAATCCCTTCTATATGTGTGAAGTAAGGCCGGAATATGAAGAGACGGACAGTGTACCGATGCTCGAGCAGGAAGCTATGATGCGGACGATGAAAGAACTGCTCGAAACCTATGCACAGGAGAACCAGAAGCTGGGCAAGGAAGTCTACAAGCAGTTGCAGCAGATTGAAGATTTGGAACAGCTCCTTGACAGTGTTGCGGTACAGATACCGATGCAGTTGGAGGATAAGCAGGAGATTCTGGATGCGGAAGGCTTACAGGAACGCTACCAGAGAGTTGCGTCTATCCTGACGAACGAGATCGAAATCCTTCATATCAAGAAGGACCTGCAGGCGAAGGTACAGAAAAAAGTCGATAAGAATCAAAAAGAATACATCATGCGCGAGCAGATGAAGGTCATCCGTGAGGAGCTTGGAGAGAGCGATACCGTAGCGGATGCAGATGTGTATCTGGAACAGTGCGAAGCACTGGATGCGGACGAGTCCGTAAAGGAGAAAATCCGTAAGGAAATCAAGCATTTCAAGCGTATCTCGGGCAGTTCTTCCGAGAGTGCGGTATCGCGTGGATACATTGAGACGCTTCTTGCTCTGCCGTGGAATAAGAGTGACCCGGATCGTCTCGACCTGAAACGTGCGAAAAAGATACTCGAAGACGAGCATTACGGTCTGGAAAAGGTAAAGGACAGAGTGCTCGAGTTCCTTGCAGTACGCAGTCTGACCGCGAAGGGTGAAAGTCCGATCCTCTGTCTGGTGGGGCCGCCCGGAACCGGTAAGACATCCATCGCAAGATCCATCGCAAGCTCTCTGAACAAACGATATGTGCGTATCTGTCTTGGCGGTGTGCGGGATGAAGCAGAGATTCGCGGACACAGACGTACTTATGTCGGAGCACTGCCGGGAAGACTGGCAACCGCATTGAAAAACGCCGGTGTGAACAATCCGTTGATTCTCTTGGATGAGATCGATAAGGTCAGCAGCGACTATAAGGGCGATACTTCCTCTGCACTTTTGGAGGTACTGGATTCGGAGCAGAACAGCCGCTTTGTGGATCATTATGTAGAAATACCGCTTGATTTGTCCCAGGTGCTGTTCATCGCAACAGCAAACTCGGTACAGACGATACCACGGCCGCTCCTTGACCGTATGGAAGTCATCGAGGTCAACAGTTATACCTTGAATGAAAAAGTACATATCGCAAAGAAACATCTGGTGCAAAAGCAGTTGAAGAAGAACGGTCTGACGACAAAGCAGTTGGCGTTTTCTGCAAAGGCTCTGGAGGCGATGGTACTCGGCTATACGAGAGAAGCCGGTGTGCGTAACTTGGAACGACGCATCGGTGAAGTTTGCCGTAAGGCAGCAAGGGAACTGCTCGAGGGCGAAGTGCAGGAGACGAAGATCAGTGTAATGCCGAAGAACTTAGAGCATTATCTCGGACCGGTAAAGTATGTGGTAGAGAAAGAAAAGCTTGCGAACGAGATTGGTATCGTGCGTGGCCTTGCGTGGACCAGTGTAGGCGGTACGACCTTACAGATCGAAGTGAACACCATGCCCGGCAAGGGGAACTTCGAACTGACAGGACAGCTTGGTGACGTGATGAAGGAGTCGGCAAGAGCCGGCATCAGCTATATTCGTTCCGTAGCAGAAATGTATGGCATTGAGAAGGAATACTTTGAGAAGACGGACTTCCATATCCACATCCCGGAGGGTTCGGTGCCGAAGGATGGTCCGTCTGCCGGTATTACGATGGCGACAGCGATGCTCTCTGCGATTACCGGTAAGAAGGTACGCGGTGATGTTGCCATGACCGGTGAGATTACTCTGCGTGGACGTGTGCTGCCGATTGGTGGTCTGACGGAGAAGATACTGGCAGCGAAGACGGTCGGAATCCATACAGTGATTGTACCGGAGAAGAACCGCAAAGATGTGGGTGAGGTTGCCGAAGAGATTCTGGACGGCATGACGATTGTGTATGCAAGTACGATGGAAGAGGTGCTTGCGACGGCGTTTTGTGAGAGGTAAAGGCTATGAAGTTAAAGAAAATGGAATTAGAGACGGTATGCGGAATTACCAGTACGTTGCCGGTGAATCTGCAGCCGGAGGTGGCATTTGCAGGTCGTTCGAATGTCGGGAAGTCTTCTCTGATTAACGGTCTGTTGAATCGTAAGTCGTTTGCGCGTACTTCCAGTCAGCCGGGCAAGACCCAGACCATCAATTTTTATCATATCAATGACGAGTTTTACTTTGTTGATCTGCCGGGGTATGGGTATGCGAAGGTATCGGCAGAGCTGAAGGCAAAGTGGGGTAAGATGATAGAACGATATCTGATGGGCTCAAAGCAGTTGAAGTGTGTCTTCTTGTTGGTGGATATCCGACATGAGCCGACCGCCAATGACAAGCAGATGTATGAGTGGATTTGTGCGAATGGTCTGCGTCCGGTTATCATTGCGACAAAGCTCGACAAGATTAGTCGCGGTCAGGTGAAGAAGCAGACCGATATGATACGCAAGAGCTTGAAGGCTACTGCGGGTACGACCTTGATTCCGTTCTCTGCGATGACAAAGCAGGGAGCAGAGGAAATCTGGGCGTTGATTGAAAACTTGGT
>JAZSIB010000119.1:0-10991 GCA_045533585.1 Lachnospiraceae bacterium
GAGGCGGTGGCATGGGATTCAACAAAGATGCATTTGACAAAGATAAGGATGCACCGAACTTCCCGCCACGTTCCAGAAGCCAGAAACCTTCGGATAAGGGAGGAATCAAGGCATCTGACCTTGGTAAGGATCCGTCCAAACAGCAAAGAGCGGCTGCCTTTAATGACAGAAACCGCGATAAGAACCGTAACAACCGTGACATGATGGACATGGAAGATATGGATAAGCTGAGCAAGAAGAAAGACCCGAACCGTAAGGGTGCATTCATCATGCCGAAGCCGGTTGTTAAACAGGAAGTGGAAGAAGATGAAATCAAGAGCATTGTGATTCCGGATACCATTACGATCAAGGAGCTTGCAGATAAGCTGAAGAAAGCACCTGCTGTTATCATTAAGAAATTGTTCCTTGAAGGAAAAATCGTATCCCAGAATCAGGAGATTACTTACGAAGAAGCAGAAGAAATCGCACTTGGCTATGATTGTCTCTGTGAGCATGAGGAAAAGGTTGATGTTGTTGCAGAGCTAATGAAAGATGAAGAGGATGCAGAAGACACTTTGGTAAAACGTCCTCCGGTTGTCTGTGTTATGGGGCACGTTGACCATGGTAAGACTTCCCTGCTGGATGCAATCCGTAAGACAAATGTAACGGCAAAGGAAGCCGGCGGTATTACACAGCACATTGGTGCTTATATGGTGGAGATTAACGGTGAGAAGATTACTTTCCTTGATACTCCGGGTCATGAAGCATTCACCTCTATGCGTATGCGTGGTGCAAAATCTACCGATATTGCAATCCTTGTAGTTGCAGCAGACGATGGCGTTATGCCGCAGACCGTAGAGGCAATCAATCATGCGAAGGCTGCAGGAATTCAGATTATCGTAGCAGTGAATAAGATTGATAAGCCGAGTGCAAATATAGAGCGTGTAAAACAGGAGTTAACCGAGCATGGTCTGGTCGCAGAAGACTGGGGTGGTGATACCATCTTTGCTCCGGTATCTGCTAAGACCGGTGATGGCATCGAGCAGTTGCTTGAGATGGTACTTCTGACTGCAGAGATGGGTGAGCTGAAGGCAAATCCGAACCGTCGTGCAAGAGGTATCGTAATTGAGGCAGAACTTGATAAGGGTCGTGGTCCGGTTGCTACGATTCTGGTTCAGAAGGGTACACTGCATGTTGGTGACAACATTGTTATTGGTTCTGCATACGGTAAAGTGCGAGCTATGATCGACGACAAAGCACGTCGCGTGAAGGAGGCAAAGCCTTCCGTGCCGGTTGAGATTCTCGGTCTGAACGAAGTTCCGGGTGCCGGTGATATCTTTATTGCAACCAAGGATGATAAGGAAGCAAGAAATATTGCCAATGCATTTATTGCACAGGGTAAGGAAAGACTGATAGCAGATACGAAGTCAAAACTTTCTCTGGATGGTCTGTTCTCTCAGATTAAGGCAGGAAATATCAAGGAACTTAACCTGATTATCAAAGCAGACGTTCAGGGCTCTGTTGAGGCGATGAAGCAGAGTCTTATGAAGCTCAGTAACGAAGAGGTTGCGGTTCGTGTAATTCATGGTGGTGTTGGTGCCATCAATGAATCCGACGTTAACCTTGCAAGTGCTTCCAATGCGATTATCATTGGTTTCAACGTAAAGCCGGATAATACCGCAAAGGATATTGCAGAGCATGAAAAAGTTGACGTAAAGCTGTACCGTGTCATCTACAATGCAATCGAAGATATCGAAGCGGCAATGAAGGGAATGCTTGATCCGATTTATGAAGAAAAGGTAATTGCACATGCAGAGATTCGTCAGGTATTCAAGGCATCCGGTCTCGGTTCCATCGCTGGTTCCTTCGTACTCGACGGAAAGATTCAGCGTAACAGTAAGGCTCGTATTACCCGCGCCGGTGAGCAGATCTTTGATGGTCCGGTAGCTTCCCTGAAGCGTATGAAGGATGACGTGAAGGAAGTTGCTGCCGGATATGAATGTGGTATCGTATTTGAGAAGTTCAATGATCTTCAGGAGCTTGACCAGATTGAATTCTATATGATGGTGGAAGTTCCCAGATAAGTGTGAAAATATAATCTTCACACACAAATTTGTGCCTGTGCCCTTCAATTTACAACTTTAGGCTTGCAGGTACCGGAAAGTATGGATGTAGAATGAGAAAAAACAGTATTAAAAATGTAAGAATTAATCAGGAAGTGCAGAAGGAACTCAGTTCTCTCATTATGAGAGAACTGAAGGACCCGCGCATTCATATGATGACTTCGATAACAAGAACCGAAGTTGCACCGGACTTAAAGACGGCTAAGATTTATGTCAGTGTACTCGGTACGGACGATGAGCTTGTGGAAACAGTAAAGGGTCTGAAGAGAGCAGCACCGTTTCTGCGTTCGCAGCTCGCAAAGTCCATGAACATGCGTAATACACCGGAACTGAATTTCATTGCAGATCCGTCGATTGCATACGGTGTTATGATGTCAAAGCGGTTGGAAGAGTTTGAAACAGGAATTTCTGATGCGAATGATGATTCCAATCAGGATGCTTAATGTGAATTTTTCACGGAGGCAGTTATGAACGAATTAATAAAACAGATACAGGAAGCAGATAAGATCGGAATCGCCGGACACATCCGTCCGGACGGTGATTGTGTCGGTTCCTGTTGTGCTTTGTACAGTTATATCAAGGATAATTTCAGCTCGGAAGGAAAACAAATTGTTGTTTATATGGAGGGGATTGCACCGCAGTTCTTTCTTTTGGAGCGGATTTCTGAGTTTACAACCGACGTAACTGCGCTTGCTGACTGTGACTTGTTTATCTCGCTGGATTGTGCTTCGATTGACCGTCTGGGAAAAGCAGAAGAATACTTTGGTTTAGCAAAAAAAACGATTCTGGTTGACCATCATATCAGCAATACCGGATATGCAGATGCCTGCATTGTGGATGCCGAAGCAAGTTCGACCTGTGAAGTGTTGTATGAACAGATGGAAGAAGATAAGGTGTCACTTGCCTGCGCGAATGCGTTATATCTTGGAATCGTTCATGATACCGGAGTGTTCAAACATTCAAATACAAAGCGACGTACCATGGAGATTGCCGGAATTTTATTGGAAAAGGGCGTTTCTTCATCAAAGATTATTGACGGGACATTCTTTGAGAAAAGTTTCTTGCAGACTCAGCTGCTTGGAAGATGTTTGACGGAAAGCATGCTTTATCTGGACGGAAAAGTAATCGCTTCTGTGGTGTCGCTTGGATTAAAGCAGTTGTATCATGCGGTATCTTCGGATTTTGACGGTGTGATTGACAATTTAAGAGTAACCAGAGGTGTTGAGGTCGCCGTGCTGATGACTGAGGAGGAAGAAAACAAATTCAAGGTTAGTATGCGTTCCAATCATGAGGTAAACGTGAGTGCTATTGCACAGAGCTTTGGCGGTGGCGGTCATATCAAGGCGGCAGGTTGTACCATATCGGGAACTTCGGATGAGATATTAAAGAAGATCCTTGATGCGGTTGCAGAGCAATTATAAGGTGAAGGGTTGTTTCAGGAAAGTGAATTGCTTGAATCACGGAAGCAATCCGGACGTTTTGAGAAATGGGTAAGAATGAACGGAATTTTATGTGTGTATAAAGAGGCGGGCTACACATCGCATGATGTCATTAACCGACTCAGAAGAATCAGTAAACAGAAAAAAATCGGACATACAGGGACACTTGATCCAAATGCGGAGGGAGTTCTTCCTGTATGTTTTGGTAATGCGACAAAAGTATGCGGAATCCTGACAGATACGGATAAGTGTTATCGCGCCGAGTTGATTTTAGGTAAGGTAACGGATACCTACGATATTACCGGCGAAGTGGTGAAGGAGAACGAATTTCATGTAACGGAAGACGAACTGCGTGATGTGATAAAAGAGTTTGTCGGAACACAGATGCAGACACCACCGATGTTTTCTGCCCGGAAAGTAAACGGGCAGAAACTCTATGATCTGGCACGTCAGGGCATTGTTGTCGAGCGGGAACAAAAAGAAATTACGGTATATGATATCAGTATTGAGTCACTTGTTTATCGTGAGGATAAAGAAGTAGTTTCTGCATATATTACAGTACACTGTTCCAAAGGGACGTACATCAGAAGCATTTGTCATGATATCGGTGAAAGACTTGGCTGTGGTGCCTGCATGGGGAGCCTTCTTCGAACGAAAGTCGGCAAGTTTACCATAGAAGACAGTAAGAGAATAAAAGAACTTGCAGAGTTAGCGGAAGAAGGAAAATTCGAAGAACTTTTGATTCCTGCTGACAGTATGTTTCCGGATTATCCGAAGCTGGAACAATTACCGGACGAAGCAGATGCTTTGTTGATGAATGGGAATCAGATTTATCTGAAACAAATTTCGAAGTATGATTGGATGGAGCAGGAGAAAGTTCTGCTTCGTATGTATGATCATACCGGACGTTTTTGTGCAATTTATGAATATCGAAAGGATAAACGTTACTTACAACCGGTAACGATGTTTCCGGACTATAAAGTATAACGGAAGGGAGTGCGCAGATTGCAGATTATTCGAAATACGACAGAATTTAATCTGAAAAACAGCTGTGTTACGCTCGGAAAGTTTGACGGAGTACATCTGGGACACAGAAAATTGATTTCGACAGTTGTAGAAGACAAAGAATGTCGATCGGTTGTATTTACTTTTGACCCTTTGCCGGATGCTCCGATAAAAAAAGTGAATACTATTTATACAGAGATTGAACAGGAAACGGTTCTTGCAGCACTGGGCGTGGAAGTTCTCATTCGATATCCGTTTTCTAAAAAAGAATCGATGATAGAAGCGGAAAACTTCGTAAAACAGGTTCTCATAGAACAATTGGATGCTAAGCATATTGTGATTGGAAGAGATTTTCGTTTTGGGCATGCCTGTAAAGGGGATTATAAGTTATTACAGGAACTGTCTGAGGTTTACGGATACCGTCTTACGATTCATGATAAAGTAATTTATCAAGGGGAAGAAATCAGTAGTTCGCGAATCAGAAACTGTCTTGCAGCAGAAGATTATTTATCTGCAAATTATATGCTTGGAAAATAAAAAAAGTGTTTACAAAGCTATGATTGTATGATAATATGTCATAGGCTTAATTAAGCTAAGTTTTACCGATACTGTGCCTTAGGACACTCTGACCTATAGCTCGGTATACGGCCTATATTGAAAGGAGATCAGAACTATGATCAGTACAGAGAAGAAGAGAGAGATTATTGCAGCTTACGGAAGAACTCCGGAAGACACCGGTTCACCGGAAGTACAGATTGCGCTTCTTACCGAGCGTATCAACGAGCTCAACGAGCACTTAAAGAAAAACAACAAGGATCATCATTCCAGAAGAGGTCTTTTGAAGATGGTTGGTCAGAGACGTGGCTTACTTGCATATCTTAAGAAGACTGATATCGAAGCATATCGTACTTTGATTGGAAGACTTGGTTTGAGAAAGTAATTTTTAAAGGGATACGTAATACGTATCCCTTTTTTACAAGCAGAGTAGGATTTCGTGCGTTAAGTGTCCGCCGGACGGGGAGTTGTCGGTGGAACGAAAAGTTTACCTTGCGGTACGAGATTCGCATCCCGCTGCTACATCTGTGAGGAGAGTCCTCCTTCATGTAGCATATGACTGCTGTAATGAAAAGGAGGATTTTTTATGAGTAAAAGAGAAAAGAAACATTTTGGTATTTTGCTGTTGGCAACAGCAGGACTGATTATTGCGGTTGAGATTATCCTGGAGAGGTATCTGTGTATTGAAGCAGGAGATTCGAGCCGCTACAGTCTGGCATTTGTAGCGCGTGCGGTGGCAGGAGCAATCCTGGGACCGTTCGGAGCCGGGATCACCGGTGTACTGGCGGACTGTCTCGGAGCAATTATCAAGTTTGGTTCGCCAATTTGGATGCTTTGCATTACAGCATTTGCCCGTGGAGTATTCTATGGTTTGTTTTTGCATAAGAAGACAACCGTACTTCGTATTGTTCTTGCAGTTCTTTGTGTAGAGGGAATTTGCAGTGTAGTATTAAACAGTTTTATTCTGCATTATTCATTCGGAAACCCGTTGTCTGCGATGTTTGTTACACGAGGGATTCAGGCATTGATTATGACGGCAGTACAGATTCCGGTATTGATTCTGATGAACCGATATCTCTTCCCGCAATTAAGACGGATTTTTCAACAGTACAAGCAGGGTTAATAAAGGGAAAGTTGGACGTACGATGCAGAAAGAGACAATCGCACTGATTGAACGAATCAGTAATTCATTAAAACCGGGAAGTCATCCGGGATTAGAGCGTGTGAAAGCGTTTTGTGTGCTGGCAGGACAGCCGGAACAGTTATTAAAAGCGATTCATGTAGCAGGAACCAACGGAAAAGGTTCTGTCAGTAATATGACCCGTCTGGTCCTGACACAGGCAGGTTACAGAACAGCTGTGTTCAATTCGCCGTATTTGAGTTCACCGTTGGAATATTTTCAGATTGACGGATGCAGAATCAGTGAAGAGCGGTTTTGCAAGCTTTGCTCAAGTTTGTTGGATAAGGCGGTGCAAATGCCGGAACCACCTACGGAATTTGAGTTTTATACTATTGCAGCCTTGGTATATTTTCAAGAAGAACAGTGTGACTTTGCTGTAATAGAGGCCGGTATGGGGGGAAGACTGGATGCTACCAATGTGATTTCGTCGCCTAAGCTTTGTATGATTACCAATATTGGGATTGATCATAAAGAGTATCTGGGTGATACGTTGGAACAGATTGCTGAAGAAAAAGCGGGAATCATAAAGCAGGGTGTTCCGGTTGCTGTTTATCCTTCTGCGAAAGCTGCAGTAAATGTTATAAAGCAAAAGGCAGAGAGTCTGCAAAATCGTTTTGTAACATCTTCAAATGAACGCATGGAACGAATTCCGGCTTCTGCGTGTGATAACGGCACTGCAGTAAACAGCATGCGATATACGACGGCGAATGGACAGGTATACTGTGTGTCGCTTCCGACGGAAGCACCGTTTCAACTTAGAAATTGTGCGCTGGTTTTGGAGGGTGTTGAACTTCTGAAAGAACAAGGTGTATGTATCACGGAACAAGCAGTTCGAGACGGGGTGCTGCAGTTTTGTTTGCCTGCGCGTTTTGAAATTCTGTCAAAGGCTCCTTTTATAATTGCAGATGGCGGCCATAATCCGCAGTGTATTGATGCAGTTGTAGAAAGTATGAAGTCAATCGCTGAGGAGGTCAGAAAAAACAACGGTAAAATCATTGTTTTAACCGGTATCATGCGGGATAAAGATTATCAGTATGTGTATCGGCGTTTATCTGAGCTTGCGGATGAGTATATTCTGGTGTCAGCCGATGTAAGTCGCGCACTTACGACAGAAGAATTGGCAGGAGAAGTACAGCAATACGGAAAAACGGTATACAAAGCCAAGACACCGCAATCAGGTGCCGAAATTGCTCTGGACAAGTTGTCGGATCAGGATTGCCTTTTGATATCCGGTTCGTTTTATATTATGGATGAAATTAGAAATTATATAAATTTACGGAGGTGCATATGAGACACATTATCAGTCCTTTGGACTTATCGGTGGAAGAGCTGAACGAGCTCATCGAAATCGCCGAAGACATTATCCGTGATCCGAAGAAGTATTCGGAGATCTGTCATGGAAAAAAACTTGCTACTTTGTTCTATGAACCCAGTACAAGAACCAGACTCAGTTTTGAAGCTGCCATGATGAACCTTGGTGGTTATGTGCTCGGATTTTCATCTGCGGATTCTTCTTCTGCATCAAAAGGTGAGAGTGTTGCAGATACCATTCGTGTAATATCGGGCTACGCCGATATCTGTGCAATGCGTCATCCTAAGGAAGGAGCACCGCATGTTGCAGCCCAGTATGCGACGATTCCGGTGATCAACGCTGGTGACGGCGGTCACAATCATCCGACCCAGACACTGACTGATTTACTTACAATTAAATGTCTGAAAGGACGTCTGGATAACATTACCATTGGCTGCTGTGGCGACCTGATGTTCGGAAGAACGGTACATTCTTTGATTAACGCGATGGTTCGGTATAAGAATGTAAAGTTTGTATTTATCTCTCCGGATGAATTAAAAATCCCGGATTATCTGCGGTCCGAAGTTCTTGATGCAAAGGGAATCGAGTATAAGGAAGTAAAGAATCTGGAAGAGGTTATGCCGGAGTTGGATGTTCTTTATATGACCCGTGTTCAGAGAGAACGTTTCTTTAACGAAGCAGACTATATTCGTTTGAAAGACAGTTTCATTTTGGATAAAAAGAAGATGGAGTACGCACGCGAAGATATGCTGGTAATGCATCCGTTGCCGCGTGTAAATGAGATTTCGGTTGAGATTGACAGTGATCCGAGAGCTGCTTACTTCAAGCAGGCACAGTACGGTGTATATATCCGTATGGCATTGATTCTTCGCCTATTGGAGCTGGCGTAAACGTTTATCTTAACACTGAGTGAATGTCTTTCCCGAGACGGATTGATACGTGGGAAAGAAGAATGGAGGAAAACATGCTGAATATTGGCGGATTACATCAGGGCGTTGTAATTGATCACATTCAGGCAGGTGCTGCCATGAAGATATATGAATATCTGAATCTTGATGAGATTGATGCCTGTGTGGCAATCATTAAGAATGCAAAGAGCAATAAGATGGGAAAGAAGGATATCATCAAGATTGACGGTCCGAACACCTTAGACCTTGATATGCTTGCGGTTATGGACCCGAATATTACCATCAATATTATTGATAATGATAAGATTGTTGAAAAACGTAAACTCAGAATGCCGGAGCGTGTAACCGGAATTATTAAGTGCACGAATCCGAGATGCATTACCTCGATTGAACAGGAGATTGTGCATTCATTCAAACTTACTAATCCGGAAAAAGGTCTATATCGTTGCGTATATTGTGAACAGGCTTTTAAACGTCAGTAAGTTTGGCGTTGTGAAGACAGGGGTTGATAGGATGAAACTGAAAAAGTGGTTGGAGGAACTATACAGACCTGCTGAAACCGTAGAGGATAAGAGAGATTATTTCATTGATAATTTGAAAGCATTTTTGATTGTTTTGGTCATTTTTGGCCATATTGTCCTGTATTGGGGTTCTGTGAAGCAGATGACTGCATTGTATTACTTCGTGCATACCTTCCATATGCCGTTTTTTGTGTTTGTAACAGGATATATGGCAAAAGGTGTTATGAAGAACGGAAAATTTGCAGCGCATCGCTTATTCTCTATGCTGTGGATGTATCTGGTGTTTTCTGTATTATCCGTTTTAGTAGAACGTGCATTCGGACGTGATGCAAGATTGAATCTGTTTGATGTTAGTGCGGCGCAATGGTATTTGCTGGCGGTTGCGATATGGTATCTGCTTGTTCCGTTGCTGGTAAGCCTGAAACCATGGGTTGGTATGGTGCTTACCGTGGTTGCAGGACTTCTGATTGGTTATTTTGATAACGTCGGTACGTATTTGACACTTTCGAGAGTATTTACGTTTATGCCTTTCTTTGCTTTAGGATTGTATTTGAGCAAAGAGAAACTGGATACATTTTTGAATAAGAAACTGTGGGTACGGGGCATTGCTCTTTTGGTGTTGGTACTTGCTTGTGGCTACTTTGTTTTTGTCGGAAATCCGCTTTATGGGTATTCCAGAATTGTTTTTGGCGCAAGGCCTTATCGTGAGATATTGAAAGAATATCGGACATATGGTTTCCTGATCCGTGGGGGCTTGTATGTGTTTGCGCTCGTGATATCAGCGGCTTGTATGCTGGTAATACCGAGAAGAAAGATGTTCTTTTCTTATGTAGGAAAGTATTCCATGGCGGTTTATGTATTGCATATTCTGGTTCGGAACGGACTGAATTATGCCGGTGTGTTTGAACTGACGAAGCAATTGTCAGCACCGTATATGTTGCTTACGATTCCGGTAGCGGTGGTTGCCGCTTTGATACTTGGCAATCCTTTGTTTGGAAAAACATTTAACTTTATATCCAATCCGATTAAGTTCTTAAAGAAAAAACAATAATGAATCCGGAAGGGTTGATAAAGGGGGAGTAATCGAATGATTGCTTCCCTTTCTGTATAAGATAAGCTTGCTTTTATATGTGAAAAATGGTATAATATGAAATTGTGGTTATGCATGTCCGCTTTGTGGCATGATAATAATACTTTATATGAGTCAGGGGAGACCGAGACTTCTGAAAAGCCGATCTTTGTGCCTGTGAAAGGTAGGTTTTTCAGTTGTTTCGGAGAGATGACCCGGCTCAGGAAAGGATGAATTATGTACAAGAGTTTTAGTATGGAACTCGCCGGCAGAACTCTGACTGTAGATGTAGGCAGAGTTGCAGCACAGGCAAATGGTGCAGCGTTAATGCACTATGGTGATACCGTAGTTCTTTCTACGGCTACCGCTTCCGAGAAGCCGAGAGAGGGGATTGATTTCTTCCCTCTGAGTGTTGAATTTGAAGAGAAGCTTTACGCAGTTGGTAAGATTCCGGGAGGTTTCAACCGTCGTGAAGGTAAGGCAAGTGAGAATGCAGTTCTTACCGCACGTGTTATCGACCGTCCGATGAGACCGCTGTTCCCGAAGGATTACAGAAACGATGTTACCCTGAACAACCTCGTTATGTCCGTTGATCCGGATTGCAGCCCTGAACTTACCGCTATGCTCGGTTCTGCGATTGCAACTGCAATTTCCGATATCCCGTTTGACGGTCCGACCGCTACGACTCAGGTTGGTCTGGTAGACGGTGAATTCGTGATTAACCCGACGTCAGCACAGAAGGCAGTGTCTGATATGGCGCTGACCGTTGCTTCTACCAGAGATAAGGTTATCATGATTGAAGCAGGTGCAAACGAAGTTCCGGAAGCACAGATGATTGAAGCTATCTATGAAGCACATAAGGTGAATCAGGAGATTATTGCATTCACCGATAAGATTGTT
>JAZSIB010000016.1:0-9749 GCA_045533585.1 Lachnospiraceae bacterium
AAAATTGTATTAAAGATGACCGGCTCAGTGTTACAGGTGTTCGTTAATATCATTGTGTATACCATACTGATTTTGCTGATTGTAAGAGCAGGCGGACAGGCGTATACCTTTACGTACCGATTGTTCGGTTCTGTGCGCATGGATACCATTGGCATGAATGTAACAATTCAGATAAATGAAAATGAATCCGAAATGAATGTTGCAAGTAAGCTGGAGCTGAATAAGGTCATACCGGATAAGTATTCCTTCTATTTCAAGCTGAAGCTGGCAAAGGCGGAGCTTCAGCCCGGGGAGTTTGTGGTGAATACTTCGATGGATTATGATGAGATTGTTGCGGTGTTGACAGAGGAAAGGGCAGAAGACAGCAATTAAGATGATTACAGAGACACATGTAGCAGATTATATTAACTCACTGAGCGGGAATCTGCGAAGTGATTTGGAAGCAATCGAGGCATTTGCTTTGGAAAAGCATGTACCGATTATAAGGAAAGAAGCACAGAATCTTCTGTGCTTTTTGCTTCGTGACCGAAAACCGAAACGTATACTGGAGATTGGTGCGGCGATTGGATTTTCCTGCCGCCTGATGGCGTCGGTGATGCCGGAGGATGCAACGATTACGACAATTGAGAAAGTTGAGATGCGTCTGATGCATGCCAGAAAGAATCTGGCTGAAGCACCGGAGCATGAACGGATTACACTTCTTGAAGGAGATGCGGGAGAGGTATTAAAACGTCTGGAAGGTCCGTTTGACTTTATCTTTTTGGACGCCGCGAAGGCACAGTATATGAACTTCTTACCTGAGATTATGCGTCTGCTTACTCCGGATGGGATGCTGGTAACGGACAATGTGTTACAGGACGGAAGCCTTGCACAATCAAAGTATACGATTGAACGCCGGGACCGGACCATTCATATGCGCATGCGTGAGTTTTTGTATGCGATTACGCATGATGACAAATTGGATACCGTAATTCTTCCGGTAGGGGACGGTATGGCGTTGTCGAGAAAAAAGATATAAACAGAGGATGCAGTGATATGTTGTTGAAAAAACCTGAATTACTGGTGCCTGCAGGAAGTCTGGAAGTATTAAAGACTGCGGTAGTGTTTGGCGCAGATGCCGTATATATCGGTGGTGAGTTGTTCAGCCTTCGTGCAAAGGCGAAAAACTTTGATGCGGAACAGATGAGAGAAGGCATTGCTTTTGCACACGAGCGTGGGGCAAAGGTGTATGTTACTGCGAATGTTACGGCGCATAACCGTGACCTTGGCGGAGTCAGAAAGTATTTTACAGAGTTAAAAGAGATAAAACCGGATGGTCTGATTATCTCGGACCCGGGCGTGTTTGATATTGCACGAGAGATATGTCCTGAGATAGAAGTGCATATCAGCACGCAGGCGAACAACGTGAACTATGGTACTTACCGTTTTTGGCACCGGCTGGGTGCATCCAGAGTGGTGTCCGGCAGGGAACTGTCACTTGCAGAGATAAGAGAACTGCGTGACAATATACCGGAGGAGCTGGAGATAGAGAGCTTTGTACATGGTGCGATGTGTATCTCATATTCCGGAAGATGTCTTCTGAGTGCATATATGACAGGTAGAGATGCGAATCTTGGCGCTTGTACCCATCCGTGCCGTTGGAAGTACTATCTGATGGAGGAGAAACGTCCGGGCGAGTATTTTCCTGTGGTGGAGAATGACAGAGGAACGTATATCTTTAATTCCAAAGATTTGTGTATGATAGAGTATATACCGGAGCTGGTAGCAGCCGGTATCAACAGCTTTAAGATTGAAGGTCGTATGAAGCCTGCATTGTATGTGGCGGTAGTTGCCGGTGTGTATAGGGAAGCGATTGACGATTATTTTACCGACCCGGCATTGTATGAGCAGAAAAAATCTTATTACAAAGAGGCAATATCAAAGTGTTCCCATCGTCAGTTTTATACCGGATTTTACTTTGGAAGACCGGAGACGGAGGGCCAGTTGTATGACGGTAATGTATATGAGAGAGAAGCTGTCTATCTCGGTATTGTAGAGTCTGTAGATGAGAACGGATACTGTGCGATGGAACAGAAGAACAAGTTTGCGGTAGGGGAACAGTTAGAGGTGCTGCATCCGCATGCACCGGCTCAGAACGTAACCGTACTGGATATGCTGGACGAGGAAGGGAATCATATCGAAAATTGTCCGCATGCAAAACAGAGAATCAAGGTTCTGTTTTCAAAAGAACCGGTTCAATATGATTTGTTAAGACGACCGGAATAAAAATAAATCGGCTGTGGAAAAGCACTTCAACTGTCCACCCCGCATAGATTGATTGTGAACGTTGTGGCGAGGGTGTGCATTTGAAATCATTTCTACAGCCGTTGTGCGTTCAGGATGAAACCGAAATGATAAACCTATGCAGGATGGGAAATGAGTGTGCCAGAAATACACTCATAGAAAGAAATCTCCGTCTTGTTGCGCATATTGTTAAAAAATATACCGTTACGGAAAAAGAAGTGGAAGACCTGATTTCCATCGGGACGATTGGGCTGATCAAGGCAATTGATACCTTTGACCCAAAGAAAGGGATTAAGCTGGCAACCTATGCGGCGCGCTGTATCGAAAACGAGCTTTTGATGTGGTATCGCAGTCAGCGCAAACAGTCCAAAGAAGTGTATCTGAATGATTCCATCGGGGCAGACAGAGAAGGCAATGAAATCAGTCTGATTGATATCATAGAGACTGAGGACGAAGATGTTGCGGATCGTATGGAGCGGGAGGAAAATGTAGTACGTGTCCGGCGGCTTATAAACAAATGTCTGACAGAGCGCGAAACGCAGATTATTTGTCTCCGGTATGGCTTGAATGCGAGTGGAAAAGAAGTTACACAGAGAGAGATTGCAGCAATCTACGGAATCAGCCGCAGTTATGTGTCGCGAATAGAAAAGAAAGCATTGCAAAAATTAAGAAATTCTTATGAATCTGAGTACTTGCCATTTGCACAAGCTGCGAATATAATGAAATAAAGTAAATGTTTACACAATACGAAAAAATCGAATATGATTTGACACACATAAGGTGTAATAAAGAAAGAGGGTACAGATGAAGTTAAATGTAAAACGAACCGTATTTACCGGATTTGCTTTTTTAGCAATCAGCGCATTCTGGCAGATATATGATGGTATTATTCCGAAGATGTTAACCAATACCTTTGGATTGGGCGAAACGTTGACCGGTGCGATTATGGCAGTTGACAATGTTTTGGCATTGTTTCTTCTTCCGCTGTTTGGTTCGTTGTCTGACCGGACAAAAACAAGAATCGGAAAACGTATGCCGTTCATTCTCTGTGGTTCGGCAGTGTCGATTGCAGCGCTTCTTTTAATTCCGGTAGCGGATTTGGAGCAAAACCTGCCGTTTTTCATGATTACACTCGCTGTTGTCCTGATTGCGATGGCGTCTTATCGTTCTCCGGCTGTGGCATTGATGCCGGATCTGACGCCGAAGCCTCTGCGAAGCAAAGGGAATGCAATCATCAACCTGATGGGAACTGCAGGTGGAATCATTACGTTGTTGATGATTAAGTTCCTGGTGCCGGTGTCTGTAGAGGGGGTACAGCCGGATTACCGTCCGTTGTTTATTGTACTGGGTATCGTTATGGCGGGGGCTATCGTAATCCTGTTCCTTACGATTAAGGAAAATCGTTATGCTGAGGAAGCAGAGAAGATTAATCAGGAACTCGGAGCAGACGAAGAACTGACCGAAGTACACAATGCCAAGACGGTAATGAAAAAAGAAGTACGCAGAAGTATGATGTTCCTGTTGCTTTCCGTTGCGCTTTGGTACATGGCGTACAATGCGCTGACTACCGCATTTTCGCGCTATGCGGAGAAGGTATGGGGATTGGCAGACGGAAGCTTCGCTGATGCTCTTCTGGTGGCTACCGTGACGGCAGTATTCAGCTTTGTTCCGCTCGGTATTATTTCAAGTAAGATCGGACGTAAGAAGACGATTCTCTATGGCGTGTTAGCAATCACCCTTTGTTATTTCTCCGGTTGCTGGTTTACCGAGATGAACTGGGGTGTGTATATTATGTTTGGTCTGACCGGTATCGCATGGGCAGCAATTAACGTAAACTCGTACCCCATGGTAGTGGAGATGAGTAAGGGAAGTGATGTCGGAAAGTATACGGGACTATATTATACGTTCTCAATGGCAGCCCAGACGGTTACACCGATTCTGTCAGGAGTTTTCCTGGAGCATTTTTCATACAGGACATTGTTCCCGTATGCGGTGGTCTTTTCGTTTGGTTCCCTGCTTACCATGTTGATGGTGAAGCACGGGGATAGTAAGCCGGTTACAAAGCAGAGTGTGTTGGAAAACTTTGATGTAGATGATTAAGTGTCGAAGAGGAGTTGCTACGGTAACTTCTCTTTTGGTTTTCGACCGTGATGTCGTTATAAATTGCAACGGTGACGCACTCTCGTTCGGTCGGAACGTAGCGGCACTAATATTTCGGCCGCACGGTGTTTGCCGGAATATAAGGGCCGACGTTCCTCCACGGTCACCTGTGCAATATTATAACGACTTACACGGTCTCGAATAGAAAAGAAGCGTAGCAACTCCTCTTCTCGCAAGGGAAAATATGTACATCAGAAGTTTTCAAATGTGGAGAATAATGTAGTGTAAAAAGTTTGATGTAACAGATTTTCTTAAGCTTACATAGGATATAGGGAAGATAGTCTGGGAGCCGAAGATGGCGAAGGTGACGATAGATGCCGGTCATGGCGGTTACGACGGAGGAGCAAATTATAACGGACGTTTGGAGAAGAACGACAACCTGGAGATTGCACTTGCAGTAGGGGAGTTGTTGGAGCAGAACGGTATAGAGGTGGGTTATACACGGATTACGGATGTGTACGATTCACCGAACGAGAAGGCGCGGATTGCGAACGAGCAGGATTCGGATTTGTTTGTTTCGATTCATCGCAATTCCAGTCCGAATCCGAATACGTATTCCGGTGTGGAAACCTTGCTTTACGAGGAAAGCGGGCTGAAGCGTGATGTGGCAAATGCGATTAACGAGGAGCTTGCTCGAGTAGGGTACAACAACCTTGGACTGAATGTGCGAAAGGATTTGACAGTGCTTCGCCGGACGCAGATGCCGGCGGTGCTGGTGGAGGTTGGATTTATCAATACGGATGCGGACAATCAGCTTCTGGATAATAGTTTTGATGAGACAGTCCGTGCGATTGCCAATGGTATTTTTAAGACATTGACCGGGAACGACCTCCCGGCAGCAGGGGTACCGATGCCGATTGCGGCAGTAACAGGTTCTGATATCAATGATGATGTTGAACCGATGACAGGCAGTATGCCGCCTGTGATGCCTGTTCCACAGAGCACGGGAACGGAGGAAAACGGTCAGGTACCGATGACGGAGCCGGCAAATACAAGGGAACGATGGATGCCGAAGCCGCCGGGAAGACCGGGGCGGGAATATCGGGTGCAGGTCGGATTGTATCGTGAGTATCGGAATGCCGTAAATATTGCGTATGAGTTGGAGGTAATGGGATTCCCGGTAGAACTTCGTATGAGTGGGGATCTGTATGCGGTACAGGTGGGACCGTTCCGGAAAAAGTCAGAGGCAATAGGGGTAGAAAACCAGTTGCAGATGATGGGATATGATACGTTATTACTGGAGTTTGAACCGGAGACGGAATTCTGAAAACATATAAAGAGGAAGGCTCAGAAGAGTAAGGGAAAGTTGATATAAATAAATGTGAAGAAGGAATGTCGGATTGTGCGGAAAAACATGATTCGACATTTTCTTGTATGAAAAGATGGGAGTTGTGAGGGATTAACGAATAGAGTTTTGCTAAAACAAGGGGTTTTGGCTTGCACTATTTTTGAAATGGAAGTATAATTTATTTGATTGCGATTCTTTTTGAAGAAGAATTGCTGTAATTATGCTTAACGTAGTAATACAGTTATATTAGGAAAAACTGATTGGTAATTACAGATTAGAAGTGTAGTGAAAGGCAAGGTGTTAGTATGACAAAGGTAGAGATTATTTCCGGCTTTTTGGGTGCAGGAAAGACAACCCTGATTAAGAAACTGATTCAGGAAGTGTTTCAGGGACAGAAGCTGGTTCTGATTGAGAATGAGTTTGGTGAGATTGGTGTTGACGGTGGTTTCTTAAAGGATGCAGGTGTGGAGATTACCGAGATGAATTCCGGTTGTATCTGTTGCTCACTGGTAGGTGACTTTGGCAAGGCTCTGGCGGAAGTAATTGCAACCTATGCACCGGAGCGCATTATCATTGAGCCGTCCGGAGTCGGTAAGCTTTCCGATGTTATCAAAGCAGTTCAGAAGGTTCAGGAAGAGAATGAGCTCGAAATTAGTGGTTGCGTAACGGTTGTAGATGCACAGAAGTGCAAGATGTATGCGAAGAATTTCGGTGAGTTTTTTAATAACCAGATTGAAAATGCACAGACATTGATTCTTTCCAGAAGCCAGAATCTTACTGAGGACAAGCTGACTGCCTGTGTAGAGCTGTTGAAGGGAATCAATGCGGACGCAAAGATACTTACAACGCCTTGGACTGAGCTTCCGGGTGCAGTAATCATGGAAGCCATTGAACGTAAGAATTCCCTGCTTGATAAGATGATAGAAGAGGAGACCTGTCCGGTATGCGGGCATGTTCATCATCATGACCATGACGAGGAATGCTGTTGTCACGAACATCATGAGCATGAACACGAGCATCATCACCATCATCATGACCATGACGAGGAGTGCTGTTGTCATGAACATCATGAGCATGAACACGAGCATCATCACCATCATCATGACCATGATGAGGAATGCTGTTGTCATGAACATCATGAGCATGAACACGAGCATCATCACCATCATCATGACCATGACGAGGAGTGCTGTTGCCACGGTCATCACGATCATGAACACCACCATCACCATCATCATGCGGATGAAGTGTTTGAAACTTGGGGCAAAGAGACACCGAAGCATTATACCGAGGCAATGCTCAAAGAAATTCTTGAGAAGCTGGATGACAACGACAAGTACGGCATCGTTCTGCGTGCTAAGGGCATCGTAATGAGCGAGAACAATGCATGGGTACAGTTTGACTACGTTCCGGGTGAGTTTGAAATCCGTGAGGGTGCTGCGGACTATACCGGTCGTTTCTGTGTTATCGGAAGTAAATTGCAGCAGGCAGCACTTGAGGAACTGTTTCAATAAGTGAAGGGTAGTGTAAAACTTTGTGCCTGCGCAAAAGATTGCATCTTTAAAAGTTTGCAGATGCTGGAAAGGTATGGTGAGTAAATGAAAGAAGTACCTATTTTTGTGATTAACGGTTTTCTGGAGAGCGGAAAGACGACCCTAATCAATGAAACACTTCGGGATACCGAGTTTAACGATGGAGGAAAAACGCTTTTGCTCCTCTGCGAAGAAGGAATTGAGGAATATGATGAGGCTGCGATGAAGCAGTTGAATGTAGAAATTGTTACCGTAGATGAGCAGGGCGAGTTGAATATCGCTTTGCTTGAGCGTTGCAAGGACCGTTACAAGCCGGATCGTGTGATGATTGAGTTTAACGGTACGTGGAATATGAGTCAGCTTCTGCAGATGAAATTGCCGAAGGGATGGCTGTTTGCGCAGATTCTGACACTGGCAGATGCAACGACCTTCAACAACTATTGGAATAATATGCGTTCTGTTATGGGCGAGCAGATGAAGTATTCCGATGTGATTATCTTTAACCGTTGTACAAAAGAGACGGATAAGACGGCAATCCGCCGTATGATTAAGCCGCTTAACCGTCAGGCACAGATTATGTATGAGCCGGCACCGGGCGAAGAACTGACGGAAGAGGAAGAAGCACCGTTGTTTGATCTGTCAGCTGACCCGATTGTAATTGAAGATGATGATTACGGCCTGTGGTACATGGATGCTCTTGACCATCCGGAACGTTACCGCGGACGTCAGGTACAGTTCCGTGCCATGGTATATCGCGACCGTAATTGTAAGCGCGGTACATTTATTCCGGGACGTCTTGCGATGACCTGTTGCGCGGATGACATTGCATTTATCGGATTTGTATGTAATGTAAATACGATGCAGGAAGCACTGACCCAGGTTGCTCCGAAAGAGAAGAAATGGGTTATGATTACCGCTGAAGTTCAGTACGAGTACCGCAAAGAGTATCAGGCAGAAGGCCCGATTCTGACGGCGAAGCAGTTAGAGGCGGCAGAACCGGCGGAATCTGAACTGGTTTATTTTAGTTAAAGCACACTTGACGAAAGAAACGATTTCATCTATAATTATTCAGATGCTTCGCTTGCCGGAGGTGCGCGCGATATGCGGCTTGCACGGCAGAAGCAGACAACACATAAGGAAAAAAGAATATGATTAAGAGTATGACAGGATTCGGGCGAAGCGAGGTAGGAACCGAGATTCGCAAGATTACCGTAGAGATGAAGGCAGTGAATCACAGATATTGTGAACTGTCCCTGAAGATGCCGAAGAAACTCAGCATTTTCGATGCGGCAATCCGTAATCAGCTGAAGAAGTATATCAGCAGGGGTAAGGTAGATGTGTTCATCACCTATACGGATACGACGGAAGGCAAGGCATGTGTACGTTACAACGAAGAACTGGCAAGAGAATATCTGAAGAATCTTCGTCAGATAGGTGCTGAGTTCGGAATCGAAGATGATATTCGCACATCGACCCTTGCAAGATTTCCGGAAGTACTTGTTCTGGAAGAGCAGACGATTGATGAGAGCGAACTGGTCGATATGCTGACCGAAGCAGTTGATATTGCGGCAAAGCAGTTTGTTGAGACGCGTATTACCGAAGGTGCTCATCTGGAGCAGGATCTGATTGCAAAGCTGGACGGCATGCTGGTACTGGTAAGTGAAGTAGAGAAACGTATGCCGGATGTTGTAGCTGAGTACCGTAAGAAGCTTACGGACAAGGTTCAGGAGTTGCTTGGTGATACCAAGATTGATGAGAGTGTACTGGCAACCGAGTTGGTAATCTTTGCGGACAGAATCTGCGTGGATGAAGAGACCGTGCGCCTCAGAGCACATATCAATCACATGAAGGATACGCTTGCAAGCGGTGAAAATATCGGTCGTAAACTGGACTTCATTGCACAGGAGATGAACCGTGAAGCGAATACGATTCTTTCCAAGGCGAATGACCTGCAGGCATCCAATATTGCAATTGACCTGAAGACTGAGATAGAAAAAGTCAGAGAACAGATTCAGAATATCGAATAGGAGGACAACAATATGTTACATCCGTCTTACACAGATTTAATGGAAGTAGTAAACCACGACGAAACCGGTGAGGAGCATCCGGTCGTAAACAGCAGATATTCTATCGTGCTTGCAACCGCAAAGCGTGCAAGACAGCTGATTGACGGTGCCGAACCGTATGTAGAAGTTGAGAACAACAAGGCGCTTTCCATCGCGATTGAGGAGCTGTACCGTTCCAAGGTAAAGATTCTCAGCGAGGAAGATAACGCAGAAGAGGTAGAAGAAGCGGAAGAAGTGGAAGCGTAATTATAGGAAGTTTTTATGATTTTCGGCATTTTTACCACAAGAAGGGTTTTTACAGGGTAATTTATGTAGAAAATGATAAAAAAACATTGAAATCGAATTAGCACTTGAATTTATAGTGTTGAACGGTTAAAATGGTAAAGGATTGTGAGAAATGGTTTGATAATTATTTGTCAA
>JAZSIB010000009.1:0-10058 GCA_045533585.1 Lachnospiraceae bacterium
CTTGCGGAGGCTATGTATGGAGATGAAAATGCCATGATCCGTGTGGATATGTCAGAAGATATGGAAGAGCATCCTGTTTCTAAGATAATTGGTTCTCCACCCGGATATGTGGGATTTGATGATGGCGGACAGCTGAGCGAAAAGGTAAGACGAAATCCGTATAGTGTTGTTCTATTTGATGAGATTGAAAAAGCTCACCCGGATGTGTTCAATGTGCTGCTTCAGGTACTGGATGACGGTCATATTACGGATTCGAAGGGACGCAAGGTAAGTTTTAAGAATACCATTATCATTATGACATCAAATGCCGGTGCGCAGAGTATCGTAGCACCGAAGAAGTTCGGCTTCTCTTCAAAAGAAGATGCCAACGCAGACTACGCACGGATGAAGGATGGCGTTATGGAAGAAGTAAAACGTCTTTTTAAGCCGGAATTCATCAACCGTATTGATGAGATTATCGTATTCCGTCAGTTGAGCAAGGAAAATCTGACCGATATTGTCCGCCTTATGTTAAAGGAGCTCGCAAAGCGTTGTATGGAGCAGATGCAGATAAAGCTCAAGGCGAGGGAAGAGGCGGTACAGTTCCTGCTTGAAAAAGGTTCCGACGATAAATACGGGGCAAGACCGTTGCGTCGTGCTATTCTGACGAATGTGGAAGATGTTCTTGCAGAGCGCATTCTGGAGGGTAAGGTACATGCCGGCGACAGTGTGACACTGGGCGTGAAGGATGGTGCACTGAAGTTTCAGGTGAGCAAACTGCGTGTGAAGTAATTCGCGTGCTTCACAAAAATTTAA
Organism: Lachnospiraceae bacterium; assembly: GCA_045533585.1. Classification (GTDB taxonomy): domain Bacteria; phylum Bacillota; class Clostridia; order Lachnospirales; family Lachnospiraceae; genus SZUA-448. Next base: position 796 of record JAZSIB010000009.1, read on the forward strand.
GAATATATTGCTGGAATTTGTTGTTGGATTGAGCTATAATTTATTTGTAAGTTACCATTAGGAGGAAAATGCAATGGCAGAGAATACAATTATCCGTACTGAGCAGGATGGAAAGATCAGCTTCGGCGATTACAGACTGCAGGAGAAGACAAAGGTGTCCGATTATGAGGTAAGCGGTGATCTTTATAAGGTAAAAACTTTCTATGAGATTACCAAGCTGGAGAAGAACGGATTGTTTGTATATGAATCAGTTCCGGGAACCACAGTAGAGAACTTCAAGGCAGATGCTTGTGGTGTAAGCTTTGTGGTAAGCGGTCAGGACAATGCGCAGATTACTCTGGGTCTTTGCGAAGAGAGCGAATATGAACTCACTGTGGATGGGGCAGTCATCGGAAAGATGAAGACCAACATCAGCGGAAAGCTCAGCTTCAGCGCAGACTTGTCGGAAGGCAAGGCAGTGAAGGTAAGTGCAGGTAAGTGTTAGGATATTATGCAGAAAACAAAATCAATTTTCTTTTGTAAAGAATGTGGCTATGAATCAGCGAAGTGGCTCGGGCAGTGCCCGGGCTGCCGTGCATGGAATACTTTCTCCGAAGCACCGCACACGGTGAAGAAGGCAGGTGGAAAGTCTGTCACAGGAGCAGGTCGTATTGGTTTGTCGCAGGCACCGGTCAGACTGTCACAGGTCGCTTCGGATACAGAAGAAAGAACGACTACGGGAATCCATGAGTTTGACCGCGTACTGGGCGGTGGAATTGTTGTGGGTTCTTTCGTTTTGGTCGGAGGAGACCCGGGCATCGGCAAATCCACTCTGATGCTGCAGGTATGCAAGGCTCTTTCGGAAAAGAAGCAGTTACTCTACATATCCGGTGAGGAATCTCTGCGCCAGATTAAGATGCGCGCGGACCGCCTGGGGAGCTTTGGCGAAGGTCTGCAGTTGATGTCGGAGACGAATCTGGATGTGATTGAAGAGACGGTACAGACAGAGAAGCCGGAGCTTCTGGTGATTGACTCGATTCAGACAATGTACCGTGAGGACATTCAGGCGGCACCTGGCAGTGTAAGTCAGGTGCGTGAGAGTACGGCATCGCTGATGCGTATGGCGAAGGAGAACGGAATTACCATATTCATTATCGGTCATGTGACGAAGGAAGGACAGGTGGCAGGACCGCGTGTCTTAGAACACATGGTTGATACGGTGCTGTATTTTGAGGGGGAAAGTACACAGAATTACCGTATCCTGCGCGCAGTGAAGAACCGTTTTGGTTCCACGAACGAGATTGGTGTGTTTGAGATGCGAAGCGACGGTCTGGAAGAGGTGCAGAATCCGTCGGAATATATGCTGCAGGGACGTCCGGAGGGGGAGCCCGGTTCTGTAGTTGCAGCAGTTTTGGAAGGAAGCCGCACGATACTGGTAGAGGTACAGGCTCTTGTATCCAAGACAAGCTTTCAGATACCACGCCGGACAGCGGCAGGGACGGATCATAACCGTATGAATCTTTTGATGGCGGTGATGGAAAAGCGTCTCGGTACAGAGTTGTCGTGGTGTGATGCATATCTGAATGTGGCAGGCGGCATGCGGGTAAATGAACCTGCACTTGATCTGAGTATTGTATTGGCACTGTTGTCGAGCTACCGGAACCAGCCGTTGAGCGCTAAGACAGTATGCTTCGGTGAAGTCGGACTGACCGGCGAAGTACGTGCCGTGAACATGGCAGAACAACGTATCCGAGAGGCGGCGAAGCTGGGGTATACGAGTTGTATCCTGCCGGCGGTGCATTGTACCGAAGCGAATCAAAAGCTGGGAATCAAGTTGATTGGCGTGAGGTCGGTGAGAGATCTCGCCGAGGTTATCCGGGGAACAGCGCAGTAAATAAAGAGAGAGGATGGGTTCTGTGGAAGAACAGAATTCAAAATTCATATAAAAAGATGCATGAGAATGTAGGAAAGAAAAATAAAAAACGCTTGCGTTTGCTGGCAGTGGTGCTCGGTGCAGTATTGTTGATTGTATTGTGCGGTGCGTTTGTTTTGTTGATTAAGGTAAAAGGAAATATCAGCTATCTGTATAACTTTATGGTGGAAACCAGGGGGAGTCTTGCGGCAGAAGTGAATCCCGATGCTTTGCAAGGCGCAGATGCGGACAAGCCGTATGCAGTAGAGAGTACCCGGCCGGAGAAGTATCTGAAGGGTACAGCGTTGCAGGTGGACGGTGAAGGCGCAGAGGCTTATCAACGGAAGCAGTCTTTGGACTTTACTGTAGCGGCTGGGGAGAACTTTACCGATTGGGAGGGCATCATCACCTTCCGCGGCAATTACCAGAGGAGCATGCAGTCTTATGGAACCGTAAGCTTGGAAAAGCGACAGATTGCGGAGGACAGCTGGCGTTATAAGACCGGTAAGGTGTTAAAGTGTGATGGTGTGAATTACTGGTCCGGGAACGGCTGGACGGGACAACCGCTGGTTGTAAAATGGGACGAGACTACAAAGCAGCATATGAATCTGTATCCGCTTGCCAAGAATAAGGTGGGTTTGACCGAAGTGATTTATCCGGGCATGGACGGACAGATACATTTTTTAGATATGGAGACAGGGGAAGAGACACGCGATGCGATTAATGTAGGTATGACCTTCAAGGGGACGGCATCGCTCCATCCGGAGTATCCGCTGTTGGTGTGCGGCTCCGGTGATTCGCAGCCCGGTATGTACGGCGAGCAGGTGAGCGCAAGGGTGTTCATCTACAGCCTGTTAGATGGGACGAAGCTTTATGAACTTGGTGCAGACGATGACTTTGCACCGCGTGTCTGGCACGGCTATGACAGCTCGGCAGTCTTCTGTACGGCAGCAGATATACTGATTTGCCCGGGCGAGAATGGTGTAATCTATACGATTAAGCTGAATTCATCCTATGATAAAGAAAACGGAGTAATGACGATTGACCCATCGGAAGTGGTAAAATATACGTACTATGCTGAAAGCGCGGAGCAGCGGATCTACTCCGGTGAGGGTGGCTATGGCAGCGAAGCGAGTGCAGTGGTATGGGACCATTACTTGTATCTGGGCGACAACGGCGGCATCTTCTATTGTCTCGACCTGGATACGATGACTCCGGTGTGGGTACAGGATTTGTACGAGGATATTAACTCCAGTCCGGTGTTTGAAGAGGATGAGAACGGGAACCGTTTTGTCTATGCGGCAACGACACTGAAATATCATACCGACGAGCATCATCTGGGTGAGGCATGTATCTACAAGATGAATGCGATGACCGGTGAAATCATCTGGAAGAAGCCGTATGAGGTGCATACCGTGATGGGACTTGCGGGTGGATTCCTGTCCACCGGCGTTTTGGGCAAGGGCGAGGCATCGGAGTATCTGTATTATTCCGTGTCGAAGGTGCCGGATGTGGATACGGCGTATATCGTGGCAATTGAAAAGGAGACCGGCAACGAGGCGTGGCGTATCGAGCTTTCCTGTGATGCATGGAGTTCGGCGGCAACCTTGTACGATACGGACGGTAGTGTGTATCTGGTACAGTGTTGTTCGAATGGCGATGTGTTGCTGATTAACGCATTGACCGGTGAGATTGTGGCGAAGCGAAATTATGGATCAAACATCGAGGCAACCCCTGCGGTATATGGTAACCGCCTGGTGGTTGGTCTTCGAAGCGAGTATATATTGGGAATATCATTTGAATAAGTTGAGGGATAGATGTGATTACAACAAAGCAAAAATGGATAACAATTGCAGTATTTTTGCTGGTTCTACTTTTGTCTACGGCGTTTGGTCTTTTTAATGGAAAAGAGACCGATAACTCGGGAAAAATCACTTCGGGAGATGAACGCATCAGTTCAGTGGATGGACTGAGGGGAAAGGCACTCGGTGGTGTGACGGCGAAGATGCCGGATGCGTCGGCAAAGATTTTCTTCGAGAGTCAGTTTGGGACAAAGTTTTCCGCTTATCGCTCGTATGAGACGGTAGGAACAGCGGTAAAAGCATTGAAGGCAGATAAAGTACAGGCAATCTGGGCTTCCGATGTGACCGCGGACTGGATGCTTCGAACAGAGGAAGGCCTGCAGGTACTGCAGACCGAAAACGGATTAAGCATGCAGACATCGGAAGGAAGAGAGCGGGAACGTATGCAGTTCGCGTTAGCATTCCGGCCGGAGGACGAAGCGATGCGCGACCTATGCAATGTCCGTCTGTCGGAACTGAAAGCAGATGGGAAGCTGGATGCTCTATTGGAACAGTATGTATGGGGCGATGCAGAAGAGCGCTTCTATCCGGAGCAGATGACAGTGAACTCGGAAACGTTTTCTCTGCAGCTTACGGGGAAGCCAGTGTATATCGGGATTACGGGTTCGGTTCCTCCGCTTGAATGTGTGGATGAGCGTGGCGTGCCTTACGGCTTCTGCGTTGCATTGTCTGACCTGTTGGGACAGACGTTAGGCAGGGAAGTGCGTTTCAAGGTAGTGGACAGCGAGACAATATTTACCGAGCTGATGGCAGGGAAACTTGATATGGTGTTCTGCTATGGCACAAGTGCGAATCATTCGACGGAGTTTCCGCCGTATATTATGTCGGAAGGGTATTGTCCGATGAAGGGGTATCAGTTAATCGTTACGGAGTAACGAGAGGGACCGGTGAGTCCGGCTGGAAGAATGAACAGGGGATAAAAACCCGGAACGGAGAAAATAGTGATAGGAAATATCATGAGTGCAATAAAAGATAATTTAATCGCGGGTGGCGCATACAGCTTGATTATCAAGGCAGTGATTGTGACTTTTGTGATTACGGTGATTGCTTGGCTGATAGCCGCTGCCGTTGGTGCGGTATGCGGGTATTTTATGTGTTACCGCCAGCGTGTGGTGACGATGTTGGCGGAGGCGTTCAGCTTTTTGTTCCGTGCGACACCGGTACTACTGTTGCTTTTATTCTTCTACTATGGCGTATTTGGGTCTGTGAATCTGAACGGGATGCTGCTTGCCGGACTGGCGATAGGTCTGTATGGCGGCGGCCATTTTGCAGAGATTTTGATGAAGACGATACGGGAATCGGCAGACTGGAAGAGCTTGGAGATGCGAAGACGTCTGAAGACAGCGTTTTTTACAGCGGCGTTGCCGCATGCAACCGGCGTATCGCTGTTTCAGGTGAAGCGCCTGAGTATCCAGCTGTTGCAGTGGAGTACCGTAGTCGGATACATCGGCATAAATGACCTGGCGGAAGTGATGCTTACCATCGGTCAGCGTAATATGGCGCCGTTTTTCGGAATCGCATTCAGTATTCTCCTGTATCTGGTGGCAACACTACTGATTGAAGCAGTGTTTTCATGGATTGGAAAGCGTTTCTTCGGGGAAGAGGAATTGGTTGAGGAAGCAGAAGACGGAAAGCGGAGAAGTGCTGAGCAGGATGATTATATCAGTGAACTGTTGCAAAAGTAAGAAAAGACAAATATTGTATCTGTGCAAAGGGAGCATCTTTTAAGTTTGCAGGTACTGGAAAGGTATGGTGGGTAATTATGAAAGAAAATTTACAATATCATATTAACTGTGGCAAGGGCGATGTCGGAAGGTATTGCATCATACCGGGTGACCCGGGACGTTGCGAGAAGATTGCAAAGTATTTTGATAATCCGGTGAAGATTACGATGAACCGCGAATACTGTACCTATACGGGTACGTTGCTTGGTGAGAAGGTAAGTGTTACTTCGACCGGTATTGGTGGTCCGTCTGCAGCCATCGCTGTGGAGGAACTGGTGGCACTTGGAGCAGATACTTTTGTACGAGTAGGAACTTGTGGTGGGATTAACATGAAGGTGAAGGCAGGAGATTCCGTGATTGCAACCGGAGCCATTCGTCACGAGGGTACGAGCCGTGAGTATGCGCCGATTGAGTTCCCTGCGGTTGCAGATTATGAAGTAATGACTGCACTGGTGGAGGCAGCAAAGGAGCTGAAGCTTCCGTGGCATGCCGGTGTGGTACAATGTAAGGATTCTTTCTACGGACAGCACAGTCCTTCCCGTATGCCGGTATCCTACGAACTATTGAACAAGTGGGAAGCGTGGAAGCGTCTCGGTGTGCTTGGCAGTGAGATGGAGTCAGCGACGGTATTTACCGTGGCAGCGGCACTTGGTGTGCGTGCCGGTTCGGTATTCCATGTGGTATGGAATCAGGAGCGTAAGGCAGCAGGATTCGTAGAAGAGGATGCACACGATACAGAGAATGCCATCCGCATCGGTGTGGAAGCGATAAAACGTCTGATACTTGCGGACAGGGCGAAGTTGTAAGATTAACTTGTATTTTTACGCAGTCTGTGATATGCTGACAGAGTGTTTTGGGCACTGTGTCAGCATTTTTTACATAAAGAACAGGACAAAACAAAAATTAAGTCAGAAACAGATCTGACGAAAACAGGGAAAAGCATCGGATTGATTTGCAAAAAATGATGGGATTCAATCCGAAAGTAAACGGAGGAAATTATGAAGAAAATTTTAGCAGTATTATTGCTGGCATGCATGACCTTATCATTGGTTGCATGCGGAAGAGAAAAAGTAGAAGTGAACGGTCCGGACGATCTGGAACTTGCATTGACCGGCGTACAGCTCGGAACCACCGGTGATATCTATGTATCGGATTTCGGTGAGGATCACATCGAGCGTTTCAACAAGGGTTACGAGGCTGTACAGGCTCTGCTTCAGGGCAAGGTTGATGCCGTAGTTATCGACGATCAGCCGGCTAAGACCTTCGTAGCTGAGAACAAGGGGCTTAAGATTCTTGAAGAGGAATTTGCTCTTGAGGAGTATGCAATCGCAATCAACAAGGAAAACACCGAGTTGAAGGATCAGATTAACGCTGCATTGAAGGAAATCAAGGCAAACGGTACTTTCGACCGTATCGTAGATTACTATATCGGACAGGAGCAGGATACTCCGGCTTACACTCCGAAGAACGTTGACCGCAGCAACGGTACCCTCGTAATGGCTACCAATGCAGAATTCCCGCCTTACGAGTTCCGTGAGGGTGACAAGATTACCGGGCTTGACGTTGATATGATGCTCGCTGTATGCGATATCCTTGGTATGGAACTGAAGATTGAAGATATGCAGTTTGATTCTATCATCGCTTCCGTAATCAGCGGCAAGGCAGATGTTGGTGTTGCAGGTCTTACCGTTACCGAGGATCGTCTGAAATCCGTAGATTTCTCCGATACCTACTACACCGGCAAGCAGGTTATCATCGTTACTGAGTAATTGATACAGTAAGATGTGTGTCACAGGATGTATTGCTGAGACGTAATATTGTAATTGGCAAACATAAAAGGTAAAATCGGGGCAGTGGACTTCACTGCCTCGTTCCACTTAACATAAGAAACGGAGAACCCGACAAGTGAACGTTTTCGAAAAAATCTGGAATGCAATCTGTAATTATTTTATCGGACTGGGCGACAGTCTGTATCTGAACTTTGTGAAGGACGACCGTTATCTCTATCTGACCCGAGGTCTTGGCGTAACGTTGGAGATTACCTTCTTCGCGTTGTTAATTGGTGTTGTGCTGGGCTTTATTCTGGCGATTATCCGCTCGACTTGTGACAAGACGGGAAAGCTGAAAATTCTGAACATGGTAGCAAAGCTGTATATCACCATCATCCGTGGAACTCCGGTAGTTCTGCAGCTGTTGATACTGTACTTTGTTATCTTTGCATCCGTGAATATCAATAAGGTCGTGGTAGCTGCGATTGCGTTCGGTCTGAATTCCGGTGCGTATGTAGCAGAGATTGTCCGCTCGGGTATCATGGCAGTGGATGAAGGACAGTTTGAAGCAGGACGAAGTCTGGGATTTAACTATTTCCAAACGATGTGCTATATCATCCTGCCGCAGGCAATTAAGAACATCCTGCCGGCACTTGGCAATGAGTTTATTGTGTTGCTGAAGGAGACTTCCGTATCCGGTTACATCGCAATCCAGGATTTGACCAAGGGCGGCGATATCATCCGAAGCCAGACCTTTGAGCCGTTCCTTCCGTTGATTGCAGTAGCGATTATCTATCTGGTGATGGTTATCATCTTCCAGAAGCTTGTAAATCTACTGGAGAGGAGGCTGAGAAAGAATGAGCGCTGAGAATCGTAATGTACTAATCCGTGTAGAGAACCTGTGTAAGTTCTATGGAAATAATGCAGAAATTAAGGCACTGAATGGTGTGAATGAAGTTATCTACGAGGGCGAAGTGGTTGTAATCGTAGGACCCTCCGGTTCCGGTAAGTCCACTTTCTTACGTTCTCTGAATCTCTTGGAGCAGCCGACGGACGGTAACATTTATCTGAATGATGTAGATATTACTTCTTCGAAGACGGACATCAACAAGCATCGTCAGAAGATGGGCATGGTATTCCAGCATTTTAACCTGTTCCCGCATATGACCATCCTGAAGAATATGACCATCGGACCGATGAAGCTGCAGGGAAAGTCAAAGGAAGAAGCCGAAGAGAAAGCAATGCAGCTCCTGAAGCGTGTCGGTCTGGAAAACAGAGCTGATGCCTATCCGTACCAGCTTTCGGGCGGACAGAAGCAGCGTATCGCCATCGTGCGTGCACTGGCAATGGAGCCGGATGTAATGCTCTTCGATGAGCCGACTTCCGCACTTGATCCGGAGATGGTAGGCGAGGTTCTGGATATCATGAAGGAGCTTGGAAAAGAAGGTATGACGATGGTTGTCGTAACCCACGAGATGGGATTTGCCCGTGAAGTGGCAGACCGTGTTATTTTCTTCGACGAAGGAAACATACAGGAACAGAACAATCCGAAGGATTTCTTCGAGAATCCGCAGAACCCGAGATTGCAGGAGTTCTTATCGAAGGTTCTGATGTAGGTAGAAACTGCATACAATAATGTGAAACAAAGACCGGTTGCGGTGGAGACACTTCAACCGGTTAAAAAATGACAAAAAAGTGTTGACAATTGACACAACTTATTGTACTATATGCAAGTACGAAATAGATAGGGGATTGGTCAAATGGCATGACAGGAGTCTCCAAAACTCTTAGCGGGAGTTCGATTCTCTCATCCCCTGTATTTCTAAAAGCCTGGAAACCCAGTATTTATGCGGGTTTGTGGGCTTTTTTGTTTTCTGCGATTTTGACAGTGTAATCACTATTGTAATCACTTGAACTAAAAAACAGAAAGGAAAGACGTTTGGATAGTGACATAAAACAAAAAATAATGTTAAATTTATTTTTATAGATAAGTTTTTTTGTATGATATATTATAAAG
>JAZSIB010000185.1:0-4989 GCA_045533585.1 Lachnospiraceae bacterium
GGGAAAGAAGCGGATTGTCTATTCGTTCCGAGAGGAAGAGACGGCAGTGCTTAAGGTAATGGCATACCTTCTGTATCGCTATGATGACAGAATCAGCCCGCACTGCTATTCGTTTCGCAGAGAGGCAACAGCTAAGACTGCGGTGCAGCAGATTCTTCGAATAAAGAAATTGGAGCATAAGTATACCTTAAAAGCAGATATCAGCAATTATTTCAACTCGATTCCGCCTGAGCGTCTGGTAGAGATTCTGCGCAAGATGCTTTCGGATGATGAAGCACTGGTGCTTTGTCTGGAACGACTTCTGCTGGCAGGGAAGGCATACGAGAACGGGGAGCTGATTACAGAGGAACGGGGCGCTATGGCAGGAATTCCGATTGCACCTTTTTTCGCCAATGTATATTTACATTCCATGGATGAAGAGTTTGACAGACGCGGTGTGGCATATTATCGCTATTCGGACGACATTCTGTTGTTCGCCGATTCCGAAGCGCAGCTGGAAGAATACGAAGCTCTTCTGTATCGTCTTATAGACGAGAAGGGGCTTCGCATCAATCCGGACAAGGTCAGGAAAACAGTACCCGGTGAGGGGTGGGAATTCCTCGGATTCGCTTATCGGGACGGTAAGGTGGATTTGTCTGAAGTCACCAAGAATAAAATGAAGGCCAAAATCCGCAGAAAAGCGAACAAGTTGTATCGTTGGCGCATGAAGAAAGACGTATCGTTTGAGAAAACGGCGAAGGTGATGATTCGCGTGTTTAACCGTAAATTCTATGATGAGTCGGATGAGAACAGGTTTAGCTGGAGCAGATGGTTCTTTCCTTTATTGACCACGGATGAGGGGCTCAAAGAACTCGATGCCTACCTCATTCAGTACATCCGCTATCTCTACAGCGGACGTCATTATAAGGGAAATTACCGTGTGACATATGAACAGATTAAAGAATTGGGATTCCGCAGTTTGGTGAATGAATTCTACAAAAGAGCGGAAGAATGGAGAAACCCGAATGGCAAAGCGTATAAAATATAAGAGAAAGCCATGCCGATTGCGTCTGCTTACTGAGGCAGAGCGGGAAGTTATATTGCGCGATCATGATAAAAAAGTAAAAATATGGAACCCGGTGATTGCCGGTACTGTAACGCTGGTGCTTGGTCTGATACTTTTATTGGTGTTTCTGCTCGGAGGAGTGGAGTTAATGCTGCTTCTTCTGCCGTTGTGTCTTTGGGGCATTGCCATCATTGTGTATGGCCTTGTAAGTATGATGGTTGTTCTGCACAAAGTCCGTACCAATAAGTTGCGTGTGGCGGAGGCTGTATATGAAGGTGTAGCCGGTTCAACACATACGGTGTATTTATCCGGGTATAGAAAAGATTATGGCGGGTACATCGGCTTGCGCGTGGCCGAGAAACTAAAAAGAGGAGATAAAGTAATTGTAATTAGAGTACCGGGGCTTGTATATAAGGCAAGAAAGAATCGATAATGTCTTCATCCCTGCCTTATATACAGAATGCCATTCCGGCTTATTTTAATATGCTCAATAGAACCAGAGCGATTCGTTATCAAGATACAGCACAAGCCAGGTCGAGCCTTCTTCACTGTCAGGAAGGGCACCGCCAAGGTCAGCATAGAGACTGCAGTTAGCTTTGCCGCCATCGTCGAAGGTGATGCGACAGGAATATTCGTTGCGTATTTCATAGCTGAAAGGACGTCCTTTCTCATTGTCTGTCCAGAAGCATCCGCGACCATCCTCTCCAAAGGTAAGGGTTCTTACATCGTCGTTCGTTTCAAAACTCACTTCTCCGGTTATACTGTCAATAATCTCATAAAGAATATGATATTCATCGGCCATCAGAACTGCGGCATCAAAAGGTGCGACCTCCAGGCGCGCCAGGTCCAGGGCGGGGAATGCATCCTCTTCGCCGGGGGTATCGTTTCCATTGTCCTTTCCTTCACCATTGAGTTGCTCACTCTCCCAGCGACCGAAGGTACAATCTTCAAATTGAGCTTCGCTTTCGCTATCGCTGTGATAGGAGGCCGGAAGAAAAGAGTCGCCTGTGTTACCGATGAAGGTGCAGCCTTTAAACAGAGCGATGGTATTACTTAAACATATCATGTCAAAACCGCTGTTGTCCCTGAATACACAGTCTTCAAAGATAACTTCCGCGCATTGACGCAGGTCAATCATACCGTAAGTGCATTCGCGGATGATGCAGCCCCTGAGTGTAATGCCAACCGTGTTGTCCGCAACGACACCGTAGGTGCCGCAACCATAGAGATCAAGGAGGTTGAGACTGATTCGCCGGCAGTCAACAAACGTCAGCACGGAGCCTTCGCAAACGCCCAGCTCTTTCGTATGACCGAAGGTAATATTCTCAATCACAATATCCGAACAGTTATTGAAATAGAGGACATCGCAGTAACGCGGCTCTGCCACGACCTCGACGCTACCTTCCGTTGCACCGCGAATCGTCAGCCCCTCAACATCGTGAATCTCAGCCTGCCAGCCGTCATTGAAGGTGCGGATGACATAGTCAGAGATGTTATCAGAGGCACCGCGGAGGTATTCGGTAAGGTTATAGGTGCCCGGCGCAAGTTCAATCACTGCGTTCGGGGCGATGGCCTCAAGGAACTCGCCTGCCGTACTGACTTGAATCACTTCGGCCTCAGTTGAAGGTTCTTCCGATGTTACAGAAGATTCTGACGGGAGCGGAGCAGGTGTGACGGAAGTCTGTTCCGTCGCAGTGGCAGGTTCTCCCTGACCGGTTCCTCCATTGCATCCTGCAAGCAGTGCGAATAGCAGAAGCGCCGATAAAAAGGCGCATATATTTCTTCTTTTATTTCTGGTTTTCATTCTTTTTCCCCTTTTCTTTGATGGATTAAAAGTTAAGGCCTGCGGATGATTCGACAGGACATACTTTCATTTTAGCACCGGATTTATTATAGCAAGGTGCGGTCAAAAGGTAAACTATGTTTTGGGTTTATTAAAAGGGTTTCCGGGACTGCAATGCATTTCGAAAAATAAAAATATATAAAATTTTATGATTCATAGAATTGACAACACAAAAAAAGGGGTTAATATATGAATAAGCGATTTTTGCAAGAAAGGAAGGTGTTCTATGTTCCCATTAATTAATAAACGAGAAACAGGTGCTAATCTACGCAGAATTATGGATATGCGTGGTATTACACCGAAGGATGTGCAGGAATATCTTGGACTTGGTTGCGTGCAGAGCGTGTACCGATGGCTTGATGGTATCAATATGCCGACCATTGATAATTTATATGCGCTAAGCGAACTGTTTCAAGTTCCGATTGATGCAATCGTGCGTGGAAACAGGGAGCCGATGGCACCGGACATTATTGTAAAAACACCGGATTCTTGCGAAAGCAGACTGTGGGCTTATTATGAGAAGTTGCATGAGAAGCGAGCCGCATAGGTAATGTTTATAAGTTGATTGCGCCCTGTTCATTTTCAAAACTTTTGAATTACAGGTTCAATGACAAAGGGAATATCCTCCGTTAGAATAGTCGTAAAGACAATATTCTAATGGAGGATTTTTTATGAGCGAAAAGATGTTAGTAACGCAGGCTCAGGATGGAAGAGACGTGTTGGTAAAGAAGATAGCAGATAAGATTGCCAAGGCAAGCTTTGTTGATACGATTAAGCCGAATGAGGATAAGGTGTTCGCAAAGCGAGTTGACAAAGAGGACTATGCTAAGGAAGCAGAGTCGGCATATCAGCAGATTGTTGACTTGATTGAGCGTTTCCAGAAGATTGATGCGGCAATCGTAGCTTCTAATGCAAATACGGAAATCACGACTTCCTATGGAACGTATACGGTAGCCGGTGCAATCTCCTTAAGAAGCAGACTTCGCGGTGGTGGTGCTTACGGCGGTGATGCGGATTTTGAAGGAATACTTCAACGTAAGATGGCCGGTGAATACGGTGAAAGGGTGCAGTTCTGTGACAGAAAGAACCTTCAGCTGCAGTCCACGGCAGAGGAGATGCGTCTTAGCATTCTTGGAAAAGACAGCAAGACCAAGGATGAGAAACCTTTGGGCGTTGTAGAAGCCTATGTCAAGGAGAATACAACTGAGCTTGTGGACCCGCTGGATGTCAAGAAGAAGGTGGAGGCATTGAAAGAGAAGCGCAATGCACTTCTGACGGAGCTGGATACACAGATAAAGGTATCGAACGCAACGACCTTTATTGAGGTGGCGTAGATAGCCATACCGAATACCGCACCAAGACTTGCGTGAAAGTCTTGATTTGCCTGCATTACGAAAACCTCAAATCCGGCTTCCCTGTAACAGGGTTACGTTACGGAAAAATATTACCAATTCTGATTAAATTGGGTTACTAACTTTGAAAGTGGCGCAGTTGGTAGCGCACATGACTAGTAATCATGAAGTCGCAGGTTCGAGTCCTGTCTTTAGAAAAAAGTTGGTTTACAGATGATGTATCGTACATCTCCCATTTAACGGTTTTGCGTTTTATTTAAACCGTCAAAGGTGAATTGTTAACAATTTTATTCTTAAATGGTTTTAGGTGAAGTGAAAACTTTCGTGTAGACATAGAAATGTGTTGAAATCCATGAAAAAGGTTAAGGTGTTAAGCCGGTTGGCCGGAGGTGAACCTCATGGCTGTAATGTGGGCATTTTTATATGATGATGAAGCCGTGGCGAGAGCTGCGGCTTTGGTTTTAAAAATAATATATTTACCCGGGTAGTTGGGGGACGTGTTCTCATCCGTTCCGAGTCTTTTGGAAAGGATGATGCTTATGAGTACATATGAAGAATTTATGATAATCTTAACCATAGTGTTAGTGATTGTAGCAATTCTGAACATGAAAAATAAGAAGTAGCCGTCCTGCTCTCCGCAAAAGTTTAGGAACGGCTACTTCTTAGTAGTTCAGTAATAAATTTTCGCCGGGACGGGTGAAGTGCACTCACCTTCCGACTACCTTGTTAAGTGTATTATAGGCAATTGT
>JAZSIB010000236.1:0-3907 GCA_045533585.1 Lachnospiraceae bacterium
TAGGTATTGATTTTAAGGAAATGTCAGATTGTACGAAGATGCCGTATGAAGATGAAAGCTTTGATATTATCATCAACCGGCACGGGGATTATTGTCCTGCGGAACTCTGGCGCACACTGAAGAAGGGTGGTTTATTTATCACCCAGCAGGTGGGCGAAGAAAATGATAGAGAACTTGTGGAGCTGTTGCTTCCCGGAACGCCAAAACAATTTACGGGATGGAATCTGACGGAGCAGAAGCGTTGCATCGAGGAAGCGGGCTTTGAGATTCTTCAAGCGGAGGAATGCTTTCGACCAATCAAGTTCATGGATATCGGTGCATTAGTATGGTTCGCACGCATTATCGAATGGGAATTTGTCGATTTTTCCGTAGAGTCTTGTATGGAACAACTTTTTAAGGCACAGGAAATACTGGAACGGCAGGGAGTGGTGGAAGGAACGACACACCGGTTCCTGATTGTGGCGAAGAAACCTATAGTAAATTAGTTGTAAAAATTTATTAGTCTAAGTAAAGAAACAGAGGGGAGAGCACCCTCTGTTTTCTTATTTTGCCACGGGTTACATTAACAGATGCTAATATATTTTTTTAGAAAAACCATGTCGGAGTATTGACATTCTCGATATTCGAGATATAATAAAAGCATAAAAACTCGATTATCGAGAATAAACGGAGGGGAGTATGCCGAGAGAAAAATTTCAAACTTTAACAGAGCAGATGTTTTACACCCTGCTTTGTTTGAAAGAGGAGTGTTATGGCATGGATATTCTGGACCGGGTTCCAGCCATGACAGACCGAAAGGTGAATATTGGTTCCGGCACGCTCTATACCTTACTGGAACAATTCTTGGATGCGGAGCTGATTCGGGAGACCAAGGTTGAGGGGCGGCGTCGAAGTTATATCCTTACGGATAAGGGAAGAGAGATGCTGGAGAAAGAGTGCCTGCGTCTGGAGGCACAGTTGAAGGATTACAGAAGAATTTTCGGGGAAGGTTAGGGTGAGCGTATGAAAAAGAGACGAATTGAGTTGTTTGCTGAGTATGACTGTACCGGAATCAGCAGACATCTGGAAAAGATGGCAGCAAAGGGATGGATGATTGAGAAGATTTCAAATTACAGCTGCTGGACCTATCGACGGACAGAACCGAAGAATGTGCATTTTGCGGTTTCTTATTATGGAAATGCTACAGTTTATGACCCACAGCCTACGGAGAAGCAGGAACGGTTTTATGAGTATTGTGCTCATACCGGTTGGGAATTGATTTGTACCAAAGGTCCGATACAGATATTTTGCAACGAGCAGGAAAACCCGGTACCGCTTGAGACGGAACCGATGCTGGAGGTAGAAGCGATTCATGCAATTGCAAAGAGGACGCTGGTAGTAGTTTGGACTACACTAATTTGTGGAATTTTGATGTTGGCTGCCGAGATGCTTGAGATGCAACGACCGCATATGTTTTTGGCAAGCCCGTCCGCACCTTATCTGGGCGTACTTTATTTGGTCTTATTTGCAGTGTGCGGAGTCGAGCTGATTAGTTATTCCCGTTGGCACAAGAAAGCAAAAATTGCTGCAGAACAGGGTGAGTTTTGTAGTACCTTTAGCACTGCAAAGATACAAAAGTGGTTAATGCTGCTGTTGGGGATTGCATTTGTGGCATGGGTAACAGACGTGATGTTGTTTGGCGACAGTGAGAAGAAGACGATAGTATTGGTCATGGTTGGTGGCGTTGCGCTTCTGTTTGTTATTGTGAACGTGGTGACCATCACCTTACGAAAGCGAAAGGTAGAAAGCGACCTGAATGGTATGGTTTCACTTCTTCTTAGTGTAGCACTTGCGTTTGTGTTATGGTTTTGTGTGCTTTTGATCTCTATAAGACAGCCGGAAGCATTTTTGCAGGATATATCACCACTGAACCTGGAAGATGTCATGGATGTATCAGAGAATTCTTTTAGTAATGAATTCGAAAGAAAAGAGTCCAGGTTTTTGAGGAACCGAATGGTGTCGCAGCAGTTCGTAACTGACAGCGGAGTGCAGGAGGATGCTACGAAACTGGAATACCTGCATGTGGAAGTAAAACTCCCCTTGCTCTATCAGACATGTGAGAAGAGCATGAAAAAAAGTATGGAAAAAGACTGGGGGGCAGAACAAAAGGAATATGTACCGGTGTCAGCTGATAACTGGGGAGCAGAGGAAGCCTACCGCCTGCATTCTTCCAAAGAAGGCGAGCTGAATACTTATCTCTTATGTTACGAAGATAATCTTGTTCAGATTGAATTCACATGGACGCCGACGGCAGAGCAAAAAGCAGTCGTAGGGCAGAAATTGGGGAATGGATCAAAATAGAATGTACGAGAAAGATGGCTGATAAAAAATGCCATCTTTCTCATTTTAAAACAGGTGGAAATGCTTACACGGTTATGATAAAATATTCTAAGGCTTTATGTCTGCTTTGACTTCACGGTGAAGGCAAATTCGCTTGTCTGCTTTAAAACGTAGAAAAAGCAGACAAGCGAATTAGTGAGAACGATAGAGAAAGGTAAGGTTACATAATTATGAAACGTTCCGAAATCAACGCAATTATGAAGGATGCACTGAAGTTGTTTGATGAATATAAGATTTCGCTTCCGCCGTTTGCGAAGTGGACTCCCGAGGAGTGGAAGCAGAAAGGCGAAGAAACGCAGGAAATCAAGGACAATATGCTCGGCTGGGATATCACGGATTACGGTCAGGGCGACTTTAATAAGGTGGGACTGTTACTGATTACCCTTCGTAACGGCAGTCAGGCGAATCCCGAGAAGTATGCAAAGCCTTATGCAGAGAAGCTGATGTTGGTAAGAGAGCAGCAGTTGGCGCCGATGCATTTTCATTGGTACAAGATGGAGGATATCATCAACCGCGGTGGCGGCAATCTGATGTTACAGCTTTATAACTCGACCGCAGATGAGCAGCTTGCCGATACTGAAGTTACAGTAAGTATTGACGGTGTACAGAAGACGTTCCCGGCGGGCTCCATCGTTCGCCTTACTCCGGGTGAGAGCATTACCCTGCCGAAGGGACTGTATCACAGCTTCTGGGGCGAAGAGGGTAAGGGGACGGTAATTGTGCAGGAAGTATCCATGACCAACGACGACAATACGGACAACCGCTTCTATGAAGAAGTAGGACGTTTCCCGGAGATTGATGAGGACGAAGCTCCGCTGCATCTTCTGTGTAACGAGTACGATAAGTAATCTGATTCCTGCAAGAAGAGGATTGAGCAGGGAAAGGAGGAACTATGCCGCAGAATACCTTTTATGGAATTGATACTCCGTTCTGTTGTTCGAGGAAAACGCATACAACTGCAGAGCAAAAACCCTATGCCAGTTGCCATTATCATGATGCATATGAATTGTTTTTGTTCCTGAACGGGAAGGCGTCGATGTATTTTGATGAGGAGTATCATCCGATAAATCCCGGCGACCTATATATTATTCCACCGGGAATACCACATGGGGCTGCGTGTTACGATGTGAAAGTATATGACAGACTGGTTGTCAATGTACGAGAGGAATTGTTGAAAGAGCTTTCTACAGGACAGACGGATTTGTTTGGTTTTCTGCAGAGAAATACAGACGGAAAGATTAAAGTGATCAACCTGAATGCGAAGGCACAAAAGCGATTGATACAGATGGTAGAAGAGATGCCCCAGCAGGAACGGGAAGATAAGTTTGGTTCGGACATTGAATCCAATGCCAGAACAGCCCTTCTTCTGGTGGAATTGAACCGTTTGATATCGGAATATCATGAACAGGCGGGGAAAAAGGCACGTCCGAAGCTGGTTGAGAGTATTATTGACTATGTTTCAGAGCATCTGACCGAGCAGATTACCTTGGAGATGTTGTCAAATCAGTTTTTTATCAGCAGCAAATAT
>JAZSIB010000292.1:0-3750 GCA_045533585.1 Lachnospiraceae bacterium
GCTGTCGTGCAGGCTCTGGTCCTCTTCATGGAGCTTCAGAATCTCGAGTCCGATGAGTTTGGAGAGCGGCATTGCAAGAATAGCATCTGCCTGACGCTCCGTAAAGTCCAATTTCTCGGCCTGTGCCTTGGATTCTTCGTGCTTGAAGCGGATTGCCGTCGTATCACCATGAATCAGGCATGCCTTTGCCTGTTTGAGTGAAGAGCTGCCACGAAGCACTTCGATAATCAGATCGATAACATCCGTTGCACGAATCAAACCGCTGATAATCTCCAGACGTTTTTCTGCCTTATCTAAGAGGAAATTATATTCCTTCGTATAGATTTCTTCCTGGAATGCTACGAACTCCTCTATCATCGACTTCAGGCTGAAGGTGATCGGCTGCTGCTCACGTACTGCAAGCAGATTCACACCGTAAGTATCCTCAAGTCCCGACTTCTTGAACAAACCGTTCAGGAGATTTTCCGGGTCACGATCCTTCTTTACCTCTATGACAATACGGATACCTTCCTTCGAGGACTCATCGCGCACGTCGTATATCTCTTCAAACACTTTGTCCTTCATCAGGGCAACCAAATTCTCCACGAGACGCATCTTGCTGCCGGCTGCCGTAAACGGAATCTCATCGATGATGATATTCTTACGCCCGCTGTCGCCGTTCTCAATCACAACATTGGCGCGTACTTTCAACTTACCTTCGCCGGTCTCATATACACTCTTCAGGATTTCGCTGTTAATAATCGCACCACCGGTCGGAAAATCCGGTCCCGGGGTGTATTCCATGAGTTCTTCGGTCGTAATGGACGGCTTATCGATGTACGCAACTACACCGTCAATGACTTCACCGACATTATGCGGCGGAATATTGGTCGCCATACCGACTGCAATACCGGTCGTACCGTTAATCAGGAGGTTCGGGAGCGTCGCCGGAAGCACCATCGGCTCTTTTTCGCTGTCATCGAAGTTCGGAGCAAACTCTACCAGTCCCTTGTCCAGATTCTCGAGCATCGTCATCGCACCGTCAGACAGTCGCGCCTCGGTGTAACGCATTGCCGCTGCACCGTCACCGTCGATGGAGCCGAAGTTACCGTGACCGTCAATCATCGGCATAGAGAGCGTATATCCTTCCGACATATATACGAGCGCATCATAGATGGACGTATCGCCATGCGGATGGTACTTACCCATCGTATCACCGACAATACGCGCGCTCTTACGGTGCGGCTTCTTCGGATCAAGTCCGAGTTCCGTCATCGCATACAGGATACGGCGTTGTACCGGCTTCAAGCCGTCACGCACATCCGGGAGCGCACGCGATAAGATAACGCTCATCGCATAGTCACGGAACGAAGTCTTCATCTCCTCCGAAAAATCAAGCTGTATAATCTGTTCTTCTATTGGTTGTTCTACCGGTTTCTTCGCCATAATTCCCTATCGTCCATTCTATACTGTTTTCGCTTCCCTCTGTGCCCTACAGAGGAAGTTCGTCCCTGCCTCATCACATCTTCAGGCAACATTTGCCGCTATACATCCAGCTTAGCAAACTTCGCCTCATCCATAATAAACTCACGACGCGGCGGTACGTTGCTGCTCATCAGAAGCGTAGTTACTTCATCCGCTTCCACGGTATCCGATATCGTCACCTGTGCAAGAATACGCCTTGCCGGGTCGAGTGTGGTCTCCCATAGCTGCTCGGCATCCATCTCACCAAGACCTTTGTAACGCTGAATGTTGGTTATCTTATGTCCCGAATTCTTACGGAACTTCTCTAGTTCAAAATCATTGAATATATACTCGAACTTTTTGCCCCTCTTGCCCTTTTCCGGATTGTCATACTCGACACGGTAAAGCGGCGGCAATCCTCGGAACACCTTGCCTGCCGTAATCAGCTCCGGCATAAAGCGGTAGAAGAAGGTCAAAAGCAGGGTACTGATATGCGCACCATCGACATCGGCATCGGTCAGAATGATAATCTTGCCGTATTTGAGCTTCGCAAGATCGAATTCATCCCCGATTCCGCAGCCAAAGGACGCAATCATCGTCTTAATCTCGTTATTTACGAGAATCTTCTCAAGCGTTGCTTTCTCCACGTTCAGAATCTTACCGCGGAGCGGCAGAACTGCCTGTGTCTTACGGCTCCTTGCTTCCTTTACGGTGCCGCCTGCGGAATTACCCTCCACGATGTAAATCTCGCATTCTTCCGGTTTCTTCGAGGAGCATGCTGCAAGCTTTGACTTGGTATCCACATCATTCAGCTGCTTCAGTACCGCATGGCGCGCCTTATCTCCAGCCTTGCGCGCCGTATAAGAACGCATGGAGTTCTCTAAGATTTTCTTTAATATCTCGACGTTTTTATCAAAATACCGGGTCACCTCTGCTGCAAACACTTCATCTACTGCTATCTTTGCATCGGTATTACCAAGCTTTGTCTTCGTCTGTCCCTCAAACTGCGGGTCCGGATGCTTGATGGAGATAATCGTCACGATACCGTTACGAATATCCTTACCGTCAAAGTTCTCGTCCTTATCTTTCAACACCCCCAGTTCTCTCGCATACTGGTTCATCACTCGGGTAAGCGCAGTCTTAAAGCCCGTCACCAGCGTACCGCCGTCTACGACGTTGATACAGTTACAGTAGGAGTTAATCTGCTCGTTGAAATTCTCGGTGTACTGGAACGCAACCTCTACCTCAATCTCACCGCTGCGTCCGTTGATATAAATCGGTTCCGGATGAAGTTTATTCGCTTCTCTGTTAAGGTAACTCACATAACTCTTGATACCCTCTGTCTCACAGTAGGTCTTCTTGGTGTCTGTTCTTTGGTCATGGAAATTCAGGGTCAGGTTACGATTCAGGTACGCAACCTCCTTGAGCTTCTTCATGATGACTTCGGCATTGAACTCTATCGTGTCAAAAATGGTCGGGTCCGGGTAGAAGGTCACCTTCGTTCCGGTATCGGACTTATTACACTTGCCAACCACCGGTATCATACCCTTGTCCAGCTCCGTTACCGGATAACCGCCGTGCTTGTACTCATCACGGTAAACCTGTCCGCCACGCTTAACCTCTACAATCATATGCGTTGAAAGTGCATTCACAACCGATGCACCTACACCGTGCAAACCGCCGGATACCTTGTAAGCGGAATTCTCAAACTTACCGCCGGCATGCAGTACCGTATAAACCACACGGATGGTCGGAATCTTCTTCGTGGGATGAATATCTACCGGCACACCACGCCCGTGGTCGCAGATAGAGATACCACCGTCTTTTAATATTGTAATGTCAATCTGTTCGCAAAAACCTGCCAGATGCTCATCAATTCCGTTATCAAGAATCTCCCAGATCAGATGATGCAGACCACGCGCACCCGTACTTCCGATGTACATACCCGGACGTTTGCGCACCGCCTCAAGACCCTCAAGCACCATAATCTGACTGCCGGTATATTGTTCCATAATGACTGTTATCCTTTCAAAAACGACAAATAAATACACAGCATCTTGTAGCTTCGGCGATGCAAAACACTGTGTATTGTTATAATTCCATTATATCCAATTGAAAAAAAAGCGCAATACCCAATTGCCGTAATTATCGTAACGCCATATTGAGAGTCTCCGCTTTTGCGGCTGGGCTAGCGTTTTCACTGTAGAGAAGCAGAATTGTGATTGCAGTTCAATATCTGTGAACGTAGAGTGACGCCGACCCTTATATCGTGACGAGTTTACGAGTCAGGATATTAGTGGCGCTGCG
>JAZSIB010000260.1:0-2907 GCA_045533585.1 Lachnospiraceae bacterium
GTCCTCCTTCTCTTTGTACTGTTTTGTTTCTTTGGACTTGTTCTCTTGCATATCTTCCTCCTTCTTGTGAACCTGTACACCCTTGCACCGTGCCCTTACCTCATGTAAGTTGAACGGTGCTTTTCTGTACTGTTATCTCGCTGTGAAGCATAGCGGAACAGGCCATCCCCTACCTGTTTTTTTGCTTATCTCTTAGTTGCTCTTGTGATTTTAACAAAAAAATAAAAAAATACTAGACTTTTCTTTTCAACTGTAGTAAACTACATAATGAAGTATGGATAAAAACAGGAAAGCGCAGTAGTTTCCTTTCCTGTTTTACATTTATTGGAATTTTCATATCTTGATTCATATGATTTTATAAATCTGAAAAAAGAACAGTTGTAATTACGAATCCCTGTTTTCATCTCGTAATACCACTGTTCTTTATATTTTGCTTTATTGCTTTTACTCCTTTCGAATTTTCATCATCCTACTCGGAATTATTTTTCATAAATCCAAGCTTTTGCACTGAAGTCTTTATCTGCTTCTCCGTAAGTCCACAGCACCTTCGCTCCTTCAAGGAACACTTCCTCCACTGCCTTCGACTCCGCAAAGCGGTGCGCAATCGCAAGGTACTGCTGATTCCACTGCCGAATCACAATCTGTTCTCCGGTCGGATTCAGATAACTCTCCGTATCGCAATCAATCCGTATCGTCTTACCGTTTTTGATAATATCAGCCGCCTTGCGGTAGAACTCAATGCCTTCATCCACGCAAGCCCATTGCTCCTCGGACAAATCATAAATATCACCGCTGATGCACATACGTCCGAGCAACGTATTAATCATCGAATACTGTAGACGTGTCAGACTATCTTCCTTACGAAGCACTGCCCATATCTGGCTCTGGTCCGGACGAATGACACGATGCAGGTTCGCTGCAAGCACCGGAATCGAAGTTGTCTCATGCGCATCGGAGAAGCTTGCCTGTGATGCCAGTGCCATCATGGACGGCTCCAGACGGTGTCCGCCACTGGAACAGTTCTCGATCACAATCTCCGGAATTGCTTCCTTAATCTTACGGAAGAATGCCTGAGAAGCCAACACATACTTACGCAAGCCTTCACCCAAACCATCCGGGTCATCACAGCCCATGCCGATGGTATCGTTGTAATCCACCTTGATATAACCAAATCCGCAATCCTTCAGCAGCTTGATTACCTTCTCGCTCAGATACTCGATTACCCAGGGATCTGACATGTCGAAAAATCTGCGTTCGCCAATCGTCAGCACTTCGCCGTCACGCTTCAAAAGATGTTCTGTTGCATGGTAGTACTTGCACCCCGCTCCAAGTGTCTCAAACTCGAACCAGATACCCGGTATCATGCCGCACTGCCGCACGTAATCGGCCATCGGTTTCAAACCACCCGGGAACTTCGTCAGGTTGATATCCCAGTCACCGACACAAGTCCACCAATACTGCGAATCACCGTACCAGCCGGAGTCCATGACAAAATACTGCAAGCCCTTGTCTTTTAACTTATCACAGATGTTCTTAATATTCTCAAGCGTCGGATTGCCCCATGTGGTACAGTATTCATTAAACATGATACCCATCTGGCAATCTAACGGAGAAATGTCCGGTTTCTGCGCCTTCACAAGCTTATCACACACATCATAGATGGAATCGCCAAATGCAATTGCAGCTTTCGGCGTAGTAAAACTCTCACCAGGTTGAACCGTCTTCTTCCACTGTCCGAAATCCCTGTCCGCAATACCTCCAACCACTTCCAGCCCCGGTTCTCTTCCGCAAATCAGCTCCATCTGCCAAGAAGACGGCGAATACAACTGAATACCGATAAATTCACCGTTCTTGCTGTTCTCCAGTACAAGGAAAGGAAAATACTTTCTGACCGGCATGGAACCGGTGTTACCAAACTTCTCCACGCGGAAGCCGTGCCCGCACCACGAACGCTCCAGATGCAGGTCATAGATGCTCTCTTTCTTCAGTTTCCCTTCTGCACTCCAGAACGACTGCATCCGGTAAATCGTATCCGCTTCCACGCCCTTCATGGCAAATGAGGCCAGCATCTCGAGGACTGCCGGCTTGTCACCGTTGTTCTCAAAGCAGGTGCTTACGAAAACAACGTCACCTTCGTTCTCGCGCTGTACAGTAATCTTATGTCCTCGGCTGTTTTCATATACAATCTCCGTATCAGACTCGGATATCTTCTTTAACTCAGCTACGGACTGACTGTTACACATCGATAGGCCTGCGGAGTAACCACCACAAAAACCGTCATGCAATAATTTCAGTTGTGCACAATACTCCATATTACTTCACCTTGCCTTTCCAGTATCCGCAAACTTTGGGCCGAAGGCACAACATTTGCAAAACGAATCTTATTTGTGTGTGAAAAATTCATTTTTCACACTCCCCTTATCTCGCCGCCAGTTCTGCCAGCTCGTAAATCAACGTCTCCGTCTTCTCCCATCCAAGGCACGGGTCGGTAATCGACTTGCCGTAGATGCATTCGCCGATCTTCTGTGCACCGTCTTCGATATAGCTCTCAATCATCAGACCCTTCACAAGCTTCTTAATCTCCGGATTTTGGTGACAGCTGTGCATAACATCCTTCGCGATACGGATCTGCTCGAGATAATGCTTGCCGGAATTCGCATGGTTCGTATCCACGATAACGCCCGGATTCACTAAGCTGCTTCCCTCGTACAGCTCAATCAGGTTCAACAGGTCTTCATAATGATAATTGGACAGGTTCTTACCGCTCATATCCGTATAGCCGCGTAAGATAGCATGCGCCAGCGGATTGCCTTCAGTCTGAGCTTCCCAACCATTGTAGATAAAGGTATGGCTGTGCTGTGCCGCACGGATGGAATTCATCATGATGGCAAGATCACCTTCGGTCGG
>JAZSIB010000043.1:0-2837 GCA_045533585.1 Lachnospiraceae bacterium
AACCGTGTCCGCACCAACACGAATGAGAATCCTCTGATGCATTTCATTGGCACTCTTGGCAATAACAGTCTTTACACCGATCTCCTTGCAGAGGGTTACCGCCATAACACTGGCTTCCAGGTTGTTGGCCATTGCAATGATTACCACATCCACGTTGGAAATACCCAACTGCCGGATGGCTTCGGGATCTGTAATATCAGCACATTTGCAGATCGGCAGTTCGTCTGCGGCTGCATTCACAATCCTTTCATCGGAGTCCACAGCAATTACTTCCATGCCGTTACTGACAAGTTCACGGGCTACAGCAATACCATACCGGCCCAGACCAAATACAGCATATGTCTTGTTCATAGTCATGTCAACGCTCCTTTAACCAACACTAATTTCTTCCGTGGGATTTTTGATGATGTTCTGATGCTTCTTTCTGGAATTCAATGCAAGTGCCAGAGAAATTGGCCCCACTCTGCCAAGGTACATGGTTCCGATGATAATCCCTTTCCCTGCGGTATTTAGATATGGTGTCATATCCCGAGTCAACCCCACGGTTCCAGTAGCACTGACGGTTTCGAAAAGGATATCCAAGACATCGGCATTGGAAACGGCAGAAAGCAGAATGGTGGATGTGATCATAATAGAAAAGGACATCAAGGTGACAGCCACTGCCTTGTTAACCACCTGCTTTGAAATATTGCGGCCAAACATAGATACATCCTGCTTGTTCTGAACCGTTGCAATCGCCGATACCACTAAAACAGCAACGGTCACCGTTTTAATACCGCCTGCAGTACCAACAGGAGAACCGCCAATAAACATGAGCAACAGACAAAGGATAGAGGAAGCATTCGTCAGATCTTGCTGCGGTACAGTTGCAAAACCAGCCGTTCTTGTAGTAACCGACTGGAACAGAGAGACTTGGATTTTATCGAAAACAGACAGGTTTCCAATGGTCAGCGGATTATCATACTCAAACAAGAAGATCAGTATTCCGCCGCCAAGAATCAGAATCAAAGTTGTTACAATAGCAATTTTGCTATGCAGGGAGAGATTTTGAAAACGCTTGTGTTTCTTTACGGCAGTTCTTGTGCCAAGACCCATCATATCCCACCACACAATATATCCGATGCCACCTAAGATAATCAGCAGGCTGGTGACGGCGTTAATGAGGGGATTTGTTGCATAGTTGCACAAGCTGTTCTCTGCAATGATATCAATACCGGCATTGCAAAAGGCTGAGATGGATGTAAATACGGATATCCAGACTCCTCTCAGACCATACTCAGGGACAAATACAATCATGTAAAGCAAAGCGCCGATTCCCTCCACCAAGAGGGATCCCAGAAGCACTCGCTTAACGAAGCGTACAATACCGGAAAGGCTGTTCAGATTAAATGCATCCTGTAGTAAAAGTCGGTTATTGATCCCCATCCGCTTTTGCAACAGGATCATTAGTGCAGACATAATTGTAATAACGCCTAAACCGCCCACCTGGATCAGTACCAAGATAATCACATGCCCGAACATACTCCATGTTGTTACTGTGGGAAGCGTTACCAGCCCGGTTACGCAGGTGGCTGTTGTGGCTGTAAACAGGGCATCCAAATAGGGGATTGCATTGCCGCTTGCAGAACTGATTGGCAGGGATAGCAGCAGGCTTCCAACAAGAATCACTATCAGAAAACTTAGCATAATCATATGTGTTGTGGAGAGGGAGAATTTCTTTTTCATCATAAACAACACCCTTGTTATTGTAATTGGATTTCAATTCCGGCAAATCCATCTTATTTTTTTCCTAAAGGCATAAGGGAACCAGTGGCCTCTGCAGTCTGCTGGTTCCCTTTCGTAAATATTCATTTTGATAATTATATCGTGTTTTACATTGCTTGTCAATGCGTTTGACAAAGGGCATTGTGTCATATTAATACAAGTTTTTCAAACAGTTATTCAAATTCAAGTTTATCATACTCATGCTATCATAGAACAAAGAAAGCATAAGCAACACGATCGGCATCACTTACTGTCATCCTGAAGGAGAACACATTCCTTTACATCACCCGCATTGTGTGGCGGGAGAACTGTTAAGGAACAATTTATTCTGCAACGGACAAAGGAGCATCCGTGTTTGGATGCTCGTTTGTTTATCATTTCCTCAAACGCAATGCACGGGTACCGTGCGTATAATTGCGCCCTTCTGAAATGGAGGGGGACGTTTTCGGCTGCTGGACAAAAAGGTTTTTTAATAAGCTCTTTTAAATCAGATTACACAAATCCGACAAATCACTAATTCTTTGTTTTCCAATGCCTATACCCCAGAAATTCAGTCCAACACTTTCTGCGCACTTCATATCGCTCAATGAATCTCCACACATAAAAGATTCCTTCAAATTGATTTCCGGATATTTCCTTATTGCCTGCTTTATTAGCCCATTTCTCGGTTTGCAACAATCACATTGTTCATCTCGTGCATGAGGGCAATAAAATACATCCAAAATGCTAATATCATTTTCTGTAAGTAATGCCAAAAGCTTTCTATTAAATTCATGATATTGCTCTATCGAAATAATTCCCTCTCCAATGATATATTGATTGGTTACAATAATTATTTCATACCCTTTTTCTTTCAAATACTTCATTCCCTGAATTGCTCCCGGCAATATCTCTGGATCTTGAATCCGAATCCAAATATCATCTGGATAATCACGGTTAATTGTTCCATCTCTATCTAAAAAAGCAACTTTCATCATATTCTCTCGCTTCCTTAAGTTGTATCATTATAAGGTACAGTTTGCTACTTTGTACTTTCATTCTATCACAGCAGTACACAAAACCGCAAGCCAGTC
>JAZSIB010000271.1:0-9069 GCA_045533585.1 Lachnospiraceae bacterium
TTGCATTCTCGCAAGTCAGATAATTGAACTGTTCCTTAATCATCTGTCCGTGCGTCTTCATCGAATATGTACTAATCGAAGTACCGATGCGAAAATACTTTTCATACTTATCTTTTAATCTCATCATATACACTTCCCTTCCTGAATCTCCTTATACCCTATCACAAATACGCTTTTACCGTGCATGCATGACCCAGCTTCCAAGTTCCTATAGCAAAAATCATCAATAATCCAGTGAATTGATATACTCATCCAACATAACTCCCCAGTATGCCGGTTTTGCATCTAACATCTTGGTGAACAACAACGGCCAGCTCGGTGTGCTGTCATTCAGCCATGAGCCATCATCCGTCAGACCCCAAATGGTAACATTGGTGATATTCACGCCTTCATCCTTTAACTCACGGAACATAGTAAACAGTGCTTTGTACCTGCCTGCCAGCATCAGTTGTGCTGATTCGGTGTCTTTCTGTTGATCCACATCCAGTTCCGTAATATGAATCTCGATACCGAGCTTTGCATATTCACGGATAGAACTGCGGATTACCCCGACAGAAGGTGCCGTGATTCCCAGATGACTCTGCAGACCTACACCGTCAACCAGTCCCATTGCCACCAAAGGTTCCAAAATCTCTATGATTTTCTTCATTTTCTGCGTCTCATGGGTATTGTAATCGTTGTAAAACAGCTTCTGTTCCGGTGCTGCATACTTCCTTGCATACTCAAATGCCTTCTCGAAGAAATCCTTACCAATCACTTCATAATACAGACTTCCTTTTGCACGATATCCATCCACACCGCCGTTGAACTCAACTGCCTCATTGATAACATCCCATGCATAAATCAGTCCGGGATAATTCGTATTGAAAAATTCCATCTCCAGACGAATGTAATTCTCCATACGCTTCAGCATCAATTCCTTCGACACAAACGGAGCATTCGGATCTTTTGAATATCCTTCCGTGAAAAACCAGCGTGGTGTCTGACTATGCCATACCAAAGTATGACCACGCATCGGAATTCCGTTTTTATAACAAAAGTCCAGTGCCGGCTTGGCAGCATTGAAGTTCAATACCGGACACTCTTCATCACCTGCCGCTACTGTAGCTTCCCAGTCAAGTACATAATCCGCTTTCATCTCGTTACCCAGTGTCAGACTGTTAAACTGCGAAGCGATTACCTCCTGCTTCAGTACATTCACTGCCTCTGCTGCACCAATCGCAACACCCATGGAGAAATACCCCTCGTATGCATCAGCCAGACAAGGAAAATCCTCATCCCAAATGCTCGGTGCAGTTGTCGGCGTCGGTGTGGAAGTCGGTGTCGGTGTAGAAGTCGCCTGTGGCTTCTCAGTCGGTGTCACTGCCTCTGCGGGAGATGTTGTTTCTGTCGGAGCAATCACCACAGTCGGTGTCGGTGTTACATTCGGTTCCACTGTCTCCTGACCACACGCTGTCAAACAAAAAACAAGTAAAAGTAAAAACAATATATAAATACTTTGAAATCTTTTCATCGGAACACACTTACCTCCAAAGACAGAATAAAAATACTTCGCGATACACTTATCCAATCGTACAAATAACATAATATTCCTTTCTCTTTATTATTTCTTCTCAATTCTTGCTGATTTTTTATTATATTTTGCTTATTCTGCTCATTCTACTGCCTCAACAGCTTTTTTCGCATAATTTCAAGTTTTTATTTACAAAAACCTGCTGATATATTATGATATCATTCATGGAATTTGTTTAAGAATTGTATTACTATTTCAAAAAAAACTTGGCGTTTATGAAAAAACTTCCCAATCTGATTAGCAAGATTTGATGTGCCGTAGGAGGAAAAGATATGGCAAGAACAGTCAATGGTGTATTTGAAAAAGTCGGATTTGAAGATGACTCTTCCATTCTCTTTTATATCAACAAAGAGCAGGAAGACTATCCTATGCACTGGCATACTGCGATGGAAATCATCATGCCAATCGAAAACACTTATGCTGTCGGCATGAACAAGATGGCATATTCACTGAAGGTCGGTGATATTCTTATCATCCCCCCCGGAGAGCTTCACGCTCTCTACGCTCCCTCTACCGGTTCCCGTATCGTCATGCTGTTCGACGCCACACTCCTTGGAAATGTCAAAGGCTTTTCCGGCATCCTTCCGCTTCTCATGCAGCCACGCATTATCTCAAAAGATACTGCACCGGACATCTATGATGCACAGAAAAATCTGCTCTTTCAAATACGAGACGAATATACCGGCAACAATCCGCTTCGTGAAGCAGCCATCTATGCGCTTATCATACAGATGTTTGTCAACATCGGACGTAACCATATGGACGCTGAAACGCTCTTCCCCTTAGTACGTCAGGGAAAGCAAAAGGAATACATAGAAAAGTTCAATATGATTTTCGACTATATTGATAAGAATTACACCGAAGATTTATCACTGGATGCGGTTTCCGGTGTTGCAGGCTTTAGCAAATTTCATTTTTCACGTTTATTTAAGCAGTTCACGGATATGTCTTTCTACGATTACCTGAACCAACGACGTGTCCGTGCTGCCGAGACACTGTTGCTTGACCCGGATATCCCCATCACAGAAATCGCGATGCGTTCCGGATTTTCCAGCATCTCTACCTTCAACCGGGTATTCAAATCCGTCAAAGAATGCACCCCAAGTGAATTCAAAAAACTCTATCAAAAGAAAAGACTTATGGTTTCAGAGCCGTTTTCCGAATAGTTGTCAAAAATACAGGAGCTCTCCTACAATTATTTTGTGGAGGGCTCCTGTTATATACTCCTATACAGTTATATACGAGTTACTTGGTATATTTTCGGAGCGTCGCACGGATTGCTCCCTGACCCGCAATCAATTCCATGAAATAGTTTTCAATCGTCTCGCCGATTCCCGCTTCATAGAGGTCTACTGCGAAAATATCTTTATCACGATAAATCGTTTCAAGCGCTTTTTTCGGAACTTCGGTCTGACCTAATCTAACATCAGCCATGACTGCCATCAGTTCTTCCAAACGCGGGTCAGAACTCGGCTCAAAACGATTGCCGTTATCATCTACACCCATGAGGTAACGCGCGTATCCTGCAAGCACCAGCGGAATCAGCTTCAGGTCAGTTACAAGCGGCTTATCTGCAGCATTCTTCAATGCTTCATCTGCGAATGCGCCGGCAAGATATGCCTTGATCGTCTCGCCGTAACGGATTGGCAGCTTCTGGGACGTATCGGTTGCAATACGCTGTGGTGCATCCGGCATAAACGGATTCGGAAGACGCTGGGTCAATACTGCGTTCAGGAAATCTTCCGGCTTGATAATTCCCGGATTCACTACTACCGGCATTGCTTCTTCGTAAGCAACACGGGTAATCAGGGTGCGAAGCTCATCGTCCTTCATCTCCTCACTAATGAGCTCATATCCAAGCAGACAACCATAGATGGCAAGTGCGGTATGCAGCGGATTCAGACAGGTACATACCTTCATCTTCTCTACCTGATCTACCACTTCACGCTCTGTAAAAAGAATGCCTCCCTTTTCCATCGGCGGGCGACCATTCGGGAAGGAGTCTTCAATTACAAGATACTCTGTCTCTTCTGCATTAACAAACGGTGCGGTATAGGTATTGCGACTTGTGATAATCAGGTCCGTATCTTCAAATCCATCTTCGGTAAGCATCTTTCTCACCGTTTCATCCGGACGCGGAGTAATCTTATCAATCATACTCCACGGGAAGCTTACCTTGGTCTCATCCTTCAGATAAGCAAGGAATTCCGGCTCTACCAAGCCCTTTGCCAACCACTGCTCTGCGAAAAACAGTACCGCTGCTTTTAACTTGTCACCGTTGTGGGAACAGTTGTCCATACTGACCATGGCAATCGGTTTTGCGCCGTTCTTGAAACGTTCATAAAGAAGCGCACAAATCTTACCCATGATATTGTCAGGAAGCAATCCCTTCTCATCCAAATCCTTCTTTACAAATGCATGCGGCTGTCCATCCGGACCGATTACACTATAGCCCTTCTCGGTGATCGTAAAACTTACCATCTGTAAGGACGGTTTCACAAAAATCTCCTTCAGACGATTCCAATCAGCCTGCACATTAACATCTGCCTTCAAGGACTCTGTTACACTGCCGATTACTCTCTTGTCAATGCTTCCGTCTGCCTTTAACACAACCAGAAGGCTCAAAGAATCATACGGAGCGTATGCTTTATCAATAATCTCGGTATCAAATCCTTCACTTACAATCACACCGCGGTCATAAGCACCAGAATTTAACATATTTTCAAGTACCGCAGCAGGAAAAGCACGAAAGATATTACCCGCACCAAAATGAATCCAAGTCGGCTCCTCTGCTGTCTTCTTTACCAATGCATCTCTGTCATAAGCAGGAAGCACATATCCTTTTTCTTTCCATTCGGAAGACTTGCTGTACTCAACTAACTTCATCACTCTAACCATACCTTTCCGATACCTGCAAACCCAAGAATACAATTATTGGATGCAGACACAAATTTGTATAACGAAAATACTATATAATTCATTATTCTTTACTAGTTTAACCATATCGCAGCAAAATATTGCTTGTTGAATTCCTTGTCGTTCAAGTTATAAACATATCCCGTACATCGAATTAATAAATGGTACGACCTTTTTCATCCGCAACACCTGACATACGATAAAAGTAAGTATTTACAAGATCTCTCCAGTCGCGTGCACAACGAAGCTGCTCAGCAAGACGCTCCTCCACGCGTGCATATACATCTGCCGGCACTTTTCCCTTCAGACTCTTCCAGTCGCTGATAAACTTCTCTACACTCTCGTAACCCTCAAAGTGGGTATCATAGATATGCTGGATTAAAGTCTTGCCGGACTTCAACACCTTATCATAACGCACATAATGGAAGAACAACACCAGTTCTTCCGGACAGGTATCCGGATTCTCGTACATTGCAAAATTCTCTTCGTTGTACTGTGCCGTATAACCGGTACCCTTCGTGGTGCGGTCAACACCGATACCGTGGCAGTCTGCTCTGTGATAAGTCCCCCAGCGATCAAACTCATAACCGTTAACATTTGGTCCGTAGTGATGGTTCGGATTCACCATCCAGCCGATACCAAGCGGAGAGGTATAATTCTCGTACACTTCTCGAGAAATCAGCAACATATCCACAATTGTATCTGCTGCTTTTCCTGCACCGAAGGTAAGCACTGCCCACTCTCTGGCAATCTCTTCGGAGGTCAGCTCCGTGTTCCAGGAAAGACGTCCGAAACCGTAGAAGTTAGATGCTGCCAAATCATGTCCGAACCAGTTATAATCATCACCGGAGTTCGCTACTGCAGCCATACCACAGTTTGTCTGACCAAGGGTACGTCCGGATACAATATCACTTACCTTATCATTCTCCTTGCCTTTACCATTGATACCGGTCTTAAAGTCCAGCACTTCCTTCCACATCGGTACCAGATAACAGATATGACGCTGCTGTCCGGTATACTCCTGTGCAGCCTGTACCTCTAACATCTGATTCGTTGCCTTCAGACCGCCGAACAGTGGAGAAACAGGTTCACGTACCTGGAAGTCCATCGGCCCGTTCTTAATCTGCAGGATAACATTCTCAGCAAACTGTCCGTCAATCGGCATAAAGTTATCATAGCCTGCTTTGGCACGGTCAGTTACCTTGTCACGCCAATCCTGACGACAGTTATATACAAAGCATCTCCAGATGATAAGTCCGCCATACGGTCTTACGGCATCTGCCAGCATATTGGCTCCATCTGCATGAGTTCGTCCATAAGTAAACGGTCCCGGACGACCTTCGGAGTCTGCCTTTACAAGGAAACCGCCAAAGCCCGGCATCGCCTCGTAAAACTCCTTCATCTTCTCTACCCACCACTTACGTACCTTCTTGTCCAGCGGGTCGGAGGTCGGAAGGATACCCATCTCTACCGGTGCGGCATAGTTAAGACTCAAGTACAGCTTGATACCATATGATTCAAAGATTGCCTGCATCGCCTGCAACTTCTTGCGGAATTTCTCGTTAATTAAATTGGTTGCGTCACCGCGCACGTTAACGTTATTAATCACAACACCGTTAATACCAACCGATGCTGCCATACGCGCATAAAATCTGGTTCTGTCATCCACCAGCACCTTGCCGTCCTTCATAAAGAACGACAGACCGGAATAACCACGCTCGATGCTGCCATCAATATTGTCCCAATGGTTCATCATACGAAGCGGATTCATCGGCACTTCAAGGCGGTCTGTACCATCAACTAAATTGGCAAGATACAGACTTCTTGCAAGATCAAACGCGCCATACAGTGCACCGGAAGCATCTGCCGCCGTAATTGTAATCGCAGTATCTTTACGCTCAATGCGGTACGACTCCTTCTTCATGGTTGCATCACGAACAATCGTGATACTACCCTCAGCTTTTGCCTTACACCTTACAGCAACTTCGTTTTTCATCGCAGCCAGAACTGCTTTCAACTCTGTCACAACATTATCAAGTACCTTTTGCTCTGCTTTACAGTCACAAGCAAACGCCGTCTTATCCAAAACAATACGCTCTATAAAACTGTATTGTGCCGGTTTTACCGGTTTTTCATACATCAGCCACGCACCCGAATACTTCTCCATACCATTCTCCATTCTCGTTTTATGCTGCATAACGATTTCAATTTAACACTATTCTACTATTATCTCAAATCAATTGCAACTACTTTTGTAAGTATTTACATAGAAGTTTCGCTTACCCTGACTGATGCCCTGATTTCCAATTACCAGCCCATGATTTTTTGTATCTCTTCGGTCAGTCTGAGCGCTGCTTTTGTATGTGTTTTTTCCGTAGGATGCCAGTCAGCTGCATAGCCGTCTTCCGGGAGCTGGTCGGTAAATCTCATGGCAGCTATGTTTCCGTCCCCTGTTTCCTTTTCGTAACGCTGTACCGTTTCTTCCACGGCAGGACACAAAGCGATTCCCATAATTCCCAAGACACACAGAATCCTCGCTTTCGGATTATGACTTCTTATCTTCTTCAAAAATTCCACATACCCACGGATATATTCTTCTCTTCTGTCTGTATATTCCAATACATAACTCATATCATTCGTGCCAAGATTTATCACAATCAGGTCCGGCTGAAGTCCGTCGAAATCCCAAGTCAATTCCTGCGGCTGATATTTATCAAGATAAACACCACGGGAATATCCCAGTTTCTCATAGAATTCCGGCACCAATTGGTCGCCAACCTTCTCGCCGGTTCCCGTATAACCTGACACGATTCCGTATCCGCTGAACGACACCATACTGTAATCTGCTCCCAACGCTTTGGCCGTCTTATACGCATATGCTTTCGTCACATCTTCTGTGCTGGTCAAAAAATGATGGTCTCTGTCTTCATCTTCTACCCCGTAACCACAGGTAATCGAATCTCCGACAAACTCTATCAGTCTGCCGGCAGCTGGCGTCGGAGAAATCTCGCCCTCTACCTGAATCTCTGCAACGCCACAGGTAGACATCGGCGCTTCCGAAAGCTTCACGATTCGTATCACATGCGTCTCAGAGGTTTCACTCTCAAATACCGTAAGTAATTTTTCCGGTTCATCCAGCATAACATCAAGAATTCGTACCTCATCCACATATACAGCAACCCTTGGCTGGTTCTCCTCTCCTTCCTGCCACTTATCGTCGGATATCAAGCGAATCACTACTTTCGTTCCTGTCGCGCTAAACTCCGCACCGGTTCCGGAGAGTACCAGCCATAGAGTATCTTCCAACCACATTGTTCTTCCGATGGTTCTGATTGCATCTTTCTTCATCTTTCGTACACCCTTTCGTATTTTACAAAATCAAAATACTGATTTTGTTCTTCTCATCATGCATATTCCGACCGTCAAACGAAACTTTTAATTCTCTTTAACAAAAGGTCTCCCGTTTTGGAAGACCTTTCGCACTTACTATTTTATATCATATACTTCTTACTTGAAATACTTCACACCAGATTCGATGATTCTCTGGTTCTGCTCACCGTAGATGTTCAGTGCAACACCTGCACCGATACGCTCGGTATGAGCCATCTTACCGAGAACACGTCCGTCCGGACTGGTGATACCTTCGATTGCCCAATAGGAGCCGTTCGGATTGAAATCAACATCCATGGTAGGATTACCATTCAGGTCAACGTACTGGGTAGCAATCTGTCCGTTCTCCTTAAGTCGCTTCAGCCAAGCTTCGTTTGCTACGAAACGACCTTCGCCGTGGGATGCCGGGATAACGTAAGTCTCACCAAGCACAGCCTCCTGTAACCACGGGGACTTGTTGGTAACAACCTTGGTATATACGGACTTACTGATATGACGTCCGATGGCATTCATCGCAAGCGTCGGGGAATCATCCTCCTGCGGACAAATCTCGCCGTCCGGTACAAGACCGAGCTTGATTACTGCCTGGAAGCCGTTACAGATACCGAGTACCAGACCGTCACGCTGCTTTAAGAGATCATTCACTGCATCGGTAATCTTACTGTTGCGGAATGCATTCGCAATGAACTTACCGGAACCATCCGGCTCGTCACCTGCGGAGAAGCCGCCCGGGAACATGATAATCTGTGCTTCTTTGATTTCCTTCGTATAACGTTCAACGGAATCACGAATCATGTCTTCGTTCATATTGGCAAATACGCCTACGTGTACATCAGCGCCAGCCTGCTCGAATATCTTCGAAACATCATACTCACAGTTTGTACCAGGGAATACCGGAACAAATACACGCGGTCTTGCTACCTTGTTCTTTGCGATATATACACTCGGACCGCCGTTCTTATTACGGTCGTAGAGGATAACCGGTGCAGCGTCCTTTGTACCGCCTGCTGCAACCGTCGGGAATACCTTCTCGAGGGTTCCGGTCCATGCAGCAAGTGCATCCTCAAGAGCAACTACAGTCTTACCATAAGTGATGGAAGCATCCGCGCTTACCTCACCGATTACTCTTACATCTGCACGAAGTGCAATAAGAGTGGCTACAATCTCATCTTCCTTACCATCAACCGCTT
>JAZSIB010000253.1:0-2282 GCA_045533585.1 Lachnospiraceae bacterium
GACATTATGATTACAACCCCGGAGCCTACCGATCTGCACCGAGATGTTTCAGGAACTCTGCTTGATTCATCGGAGGCAGACAACTCCGATTCTCGCAGACATAATAACTAACCCGCTCATTCAAAAGCGGATATTCTTCCGCCGGTCCCTGTACGGTTCGCACCGTGCTGTCCGACGGAATGTATTTTAAGCACTCCTTTATTTCCTGTATATCTTCTTCCTTGCGATATACCGCCGTAATCATCTGTCCCGGTCTTACCCAATCCGATAAAGCAACCAGAAACATTGCATGTGCATAAGGATATTGACCTGCTTCCTTTGCCAGATACGCAATCTGCAATTTGATTGTCTGTTCCAACTCCGCCTTTGGGATAAGGCGCTGCAGGCGGACCAGATTATAGAGCATCAGGGAATTGCCACTGGGAATCGCACCATCATAACTTTCCTTCGGTCGGGATATCAGATTTTCATTCTCTTTTCCGTAAAGCCAAAAGCCACCGTTTTCACGGTCGAAAAAGTCTTCCACCGCTTTTTCCAGTATCTTTTGTGCGCTGATAAGGTATGACTGTTCCATCGTCACCTCATACAATGCAATCTGTGCAAAGCAATACGAGGCATACTCGTCCAGAAATCCCTTTGCACCTTTCTTTCCTTCTCGGACACTCACATACAGACATCCGTCTTCCTGCAATTCTCTTTGGATGAATCCATCCGCCTTCTCTGCCGTGTCGAGATACTCCTGTTTGCCGCTGATGCGGTACAGCAGGCAGAAGGCCGCAATCATCAAGGAATTCCATGCCGTCAGTAGCTTGTCATCCGTATGAAGCCGTGTCCGCTCCTTCCGATATCTGCGAAGCGGTTCCAAATAATCAGTCAACTGTTCTTCCAATATCTTTGCAGTCTCTCTGTCTTTTTCCGGCTCCGTTTCCCTGTTTATTTTCCGTTCCAACTCTCTTAACGCACTTAAACGGTTCGGTATATTCTTTCCTTCAAAGTTCCCCTGTTCCGTGATATCGAAGTGTTTACAGAAGCGTTCGCCCGCTTCTTTCCCCAGAATTTTAACAATTTCGTCCGGTGTCCACAGATAATACTTTCCTTCTTCTCCTTCGCTGTCCGCATCCTGCGCACTGTAGAATCCGCCCTCCGGGCTCGTCATCTCCCGTAAGAGATAAGATGCCGTCTGCTCCGCCACCTTACGATAAAATTCATTCTTCGTAGCCTCATAGGTCTTACAATACGCAAGCATTAACAATGCGTTGTCATACAACATCTTTTCAAAATGCGGCACGAGAAAAACCTCATCCGTGGAATACCGGCTAAAGCCATAGCCCACATGGTCATATAGGCCTCCGGCATACATCCGTTGCAGCGTAAACTCTACCACGTGAAGCAGGTCGCCCTCTCTGCTCACTTGATACTCCTTCAGCAGGAACAACAGATTATGCGATGTAGGAAACTTCGGTGCAGACCCAAAACCACCGTTCTTTGCATCAAAGCTTCGCCTGTACTGTGCTGCCGCAACAGAAAAAAGCTGCTCGCAGGTACTGTCGGGCAACTCTTTTGTATTTGAATCTTTGGTATTTGATTGTTCCTTAAATGAATTCTCTGAACTTCCCTGCCTGTTCAGATGTTCTGTTATCTCTTCTGAGGACCGCAGCAGTTCTTCCCGGTTCGTCGCCCACGTATCGCGGACCGCAAGCAACAGTTCTCTTAGACCAAGCATACCGTATCGCCCGGTCTTCGGAAAATACGTTCCCGCGAAAAAAGGCTTCTGTTCTGCCGTCAAAAAGAGACTCGTCGGCCAGCCACCGCTTCCGGTAAGCGCCTGACACGCTGCCATATAGATGCTGTCAATGTCCGGACGTTCCTCTTTGTCCACCTTGATCGATACATAGGATTCATTCAGGATTGCGGCAATCTCCTCATCCTCAAAGCTTTCATGTGCCATCACATGGCACCAGTGACAGGTACTGTAGCCGATGCTCAAAAACACGGGCTTGTCTTCTCTTCGTGCCTTCTCAAATGCTTCTTCTCCCCACGGCATCCAGTCCACCGGATTGTCCTTGTGCTGAAGCAGATACGGGCTGCTCTCATATTGCAGTTGATTACTCATACGAACTACCATCCTTTTTATATTCTTTAAGTTCAGTATTTGAATCAACTTCGGTTGTTATTCATTTTACTCCAACCATTCTAATAACTCCGGTATATCATGCTTTAAGGTTTCATATACAATATTTAAGTCCACATTACCATAATCATGTACAATACGATTCCTTAAG